>WHTS01000168.1 GCA_009377585.1 Betaproteobacteria bacterium | reverse complement strand
GCTGCGTCCCATCGCCGTGACCAGCATCAAGCGATCGAGCCTGCTTCCCGATCTGCCCACGATCGCCGAGTCGGGTTTGTCCGGATTCAACGTCACTTCCTGGTACGGCGTGTTCGCGCCAGCAAAGTTGCCCGGCGACATCGCGACGAAGCTCAACGGCGAAATTCGCGCCTTGATGAACGCCAACGACGTGAAGAGCAAGCTCTCCAACGTCGGCGCGGAAGTCGACACCAACACGCCGGCGGAATTCGCCCAACTGGTGCGCTCCGAGATCGCACGCTGGGCCAAGGTGGTGAAGGCATCGGGCGCCACCGTGAACTGAAGCTGCTGGATACGCGCGTTCGAATCGATAGCGATTGCAAGAGTCGGCGCTGCCGGCATCTGCGTCTTGTACTCGTATGAACGACACCGCCATCTCGCTCAGCCAACTCGAGTCCCACCTGTGGGAAGCCGCCAACATCCTGCGTGGCCCGGTGGATGCGGCCGACTTCAAGACCTATGTCTTTCCCCTGCTCTTCTTCAAGCGAATTTCGGACGTCTACGACGACGAGTACACGGCAGCGCTCGCCGAATCCGGCGGCGACGAAGAGTACGCCCGGTTCCCGCAGAACTATCGCTTCCAGATTCCCGAAGGTTGCCACTGGTCCGACGTCCGAACCGTCGCATCCAACGTCGGCCAGGCGCTGCAACGCGCGATGCGCGGTATCGAGAAGGCCAATCCGGAAACACTCTACGGCATCTTCGGCGATGCGGCCTGGACCAACAAGGAGCGCCTTCCCGATTCGCTGCTGCGCGACCTCATCGAGCACTTCTCCCGCATCCCGCTCGGTAACCAGGCTGCCCAGGCCGACATCCTCGGCCAGTCCTATGAATACCTGATCAAGAAGTTCGCCGACCTCACCAACAAGAAAGCGGGCGAGTTCTACACGCCGCGCGCCGTCGTTCGTCTGATGGTCAATATCCTGGATCCGAGGGAGGGCGAGTCGATCTACGACCCGGCCTGCGGTACCGGCGGCATGTTGCTCGATGCCGTCCAGCACGTGCGCGAGAGTCACGGCGACGATCGCACCCTTTGGGGCAAGCTCTTCGGCCAGGAGAAGAACCTGACGACCTCCGCCATCGCGAGGATGAATCTGTTCCTGCACGGCGCCTCGGACTTCCAGATCGTTCGGGGCGACACGCTGCGTCAACCGGCCTTCTTCCTCGGCGACAATCTCGCGGCGTTCGACTGCGTCATCGCCAATCCCCCTTTCTCGCTCGAGAAATGGGGCGACGAGGTCTGGAGCGCCGACCCCTACGGCCGCAACTTCGCCGGCATGCCGCCCTCGAAGAGCGGCGACTACGCGTGGGTCCAGCACATGCTCAAATCGATGGCGCCCGCGACTGGCCGTATGGCCGTGGTCCTGCCGCATGGCGCGCTCTTCCGCATGGCGCGAGAAGGCGAGATTCGCCGCAAGATTCTGCAGATGGATCTGCTGGACGCGGTCATAGGACTGGGCCCCAACCTCTTCTACGGCACCGGGCTTGCCGCCTGCATCCTCGTATTCCGCCAGCGCAAGCACAAGGACAGGCGCAAGCAAATTCTGATCGTCGATGCCTCGCGCGAGTTCAAGACCGGGCGCGCGCAGAACGAGCTGATGCCCGAACACGTCGAGCGCATTCACGGCTGGTATCGTGACTATCGCGACGTCGAAGGCATTGCCCGCGTCGTCACACTCGACGAGATCGCCCGCAACGAGCACAACCTCAACATCCCGCGCTACGTCGAGCCGAAGAGCGAGCAGGAGGTGTTGAGCGTCGAGGAGGCGATGAACCGGTTGCGCAAAGCATCCGATGCCGCCTTCGCCGCAGAAGACAAGCTGATCGCCATCCTCAAACGCGAGGGCTTGCTGCTGTGATTCGTCCGTCGACAGACCACGCACGATGAGCCGCATCACCCAACAGCAGCTCGAGTCCTACCTGTGGGGCGCGGCCACGCTGCTCCGCGGCACCATTGACGCCGGTGACTACAAGCAGTTCATCTTCCCGCTGCTCTTCTACAAGCGTCTGTGCGACGTGTTCGACGAGGAGACGCAGAACGCCCTGGCGGAATCGGGTGGGGATGCCGAGTTCGCCGCCTATTCGGAAAACCACCGCTTCCAGATCCCGCAGCAAGCGCACTGGCGCGTGGTGCGCAAAGCCGCGCGCAACGTCGGGCAGGCATTGCAGTCGGCGATGCGCGCGATCGAGACCGCCAACCCCGACAAGCTCTATGGCATCTTCGGCGATGCACAGTGGACCAACAAGGACCGGCTTGCGGATGCGATGCTGCGCGATCTGGTCGAGCACTTCGGCAGCCTGGAATTGACGGTCGCGAACCTGCCCGAGGACGAGCTCGGTCAAGGTTACGAATACCTCATCAAGAAGTTCGCCGACGACTCGGGTCACACGGCGGCGGAGTTCTACACCAACCGCACGGTCGTGCACCTCATGACGGAGATGCTGGACCCGAGGCCCGGAGAAGCCATCTACGACCCGACCTGCGGTTCCGGCGGCATGCTGCTTTCCGCCATCGCGTATCTCCGAAGCCGCGGCCAGGAATGGCGCAACGTCCGGCTCTACGGTCAGGAGCGAAACCTAATGACCTCCTCGATCGCGCGCATGAACTGCTTCCTGCACGGCATCGAGGACTTTTACATGGTGCGCGGCGATACGCTCGCCGAGCCGAAGTTCGTCCAGGGTGACCGGCTCATGCGCTTCGACGTAGTGCTGGCCAATCCGCCCTACTCCATCAAGCAATGGGACCGCGCGGCGTTTTCCGCCGACCCGTGGGGGCGAAACCTGTACGGCACTCCGCCGCAAGGGCGTGCCGACTACGCCTTCTGGCAGCACATCGTCGCGAGCCTCGCACCCCGCAGCGGCCGCTGCGCGATTCTGTTCCCGCACGGCGTCCTGTTCCGCCAGGAAGAGGCCGAGATGCGCGCGAAGCTCATCGATACCGACCTGATCGAATGCGTCTTGGGGCTCGGGCCGAATCTGTTCTACAACTCGCCGATGGAAGCCTGCGTCGTCGTCTGCCGCACGGCCAAGCCCAAGGCGCGCAAAGGACGCATCCTCTTCATCAATGCGCTGAACGAGGTGACGCGCGAACGCGCCCAGAGCTTCCTGACCGACGCGCACATCGAGCACATCGTCGGCGTTTATCGCGCGTTCAAGGACGAGCCTGGCTTCGTGCGCGTGGCCACACTGGACGAGATCCGCGCCAAGGAAAGTAATCTCAGCATTCCGCTTTACGTCTCCGCGCAGGCAGCCGAGGCGCGGCAGGAGCGGGCGGAATACCAATCCGAGGCCTTGCCGCAGGCTCTGGCTGCGTGGCTGGAGAGCTCGAAGCGCTTGCGAAATTCTCTCGAATCACTGCTTGCCGGGTCCGACCTGAATCTGCAGTCATCTGCTCGGACGCCGGAGACGTCAATTGGCCCGGGTACCGACCAAGGACCCGGAGAATAGTGTCCATTGGCCACTGTTTTGGCGGGACCATTGTTTTTGTCAGAAAAATAGGGCAGGATTTCTGACAAAAATGGACCTCGCCCATGGGCAAACACTCTCAATCGATCGATTCGCGAATCCTGGCACGCATCCGGTCGGCCGGTCCGGGTCAGGTCTTCGCGCCCCGGCAGTTCCTGGATCTCGGCGGCCGTGACGCAGTCGACAAGGCCTTGTCACGCCAATGCCGCGCTGGAACCATCCGCAAGGTTGCACGCGGACTCTACGACCTGCCGCGCGATCATCCGCGCTTCGGACGCCTGGCGCCGAGCGCCGACGCCATCGCCACCGCGCTCAAGGGACGCGATGCGATACGCCTGCAGCCGTCCGGTGGACATGCGGCGAACATGCTCGGTGTGTCCGACCAGGTGCCGGTTCGCATGGTTTTCCTCACCGACGGCCCGAGCCGACGCGTCACCGTGGGCGGACGCGAGATCGTCCTGAAACAGACCACGCCGCGAAATCTCGCCACCGCCGGCCGCGCGAGCGGGCTCGTGATCCAGGCGTTGCGGTGGCTGGGGCAGAGAAACGTCGACGAGCGCGTCGTTGCAAAGCTCAAGCGCAATCTAAAGCCCGAAGACAAGGCAGTGCTCCTCGAAGACGCGCACCTCGCGCCGGGGTGGATTGCGGCGATCTTCCACCAACTGGCAGAGTCCGGGAAATAACGCATGGACGCTTTTCTCCATCTCTCGCCCGAAGATCGGCGCGAAGCCTGCCTGGAAGCGGAGGCGCGAACGCGCCTGCGAGCCGTGAGCATCGAGAAGGACTACTGGGTCTCCTGGACGCTGCGCGCCCTGTTCGAATTGCCGGAGTGGGGCGGACGGTTGACCTTCAAGGGCGGTACGTCGCTCTCCAAGGTCTGGCAGCTCATCGAGCGGTTCTCCGAGGACATCGATGTCGTGATCGACCGGGATTTCCTCGGCTTTGCAGCCGAGCGCAGTCCCGAGCATGCTCCGAGCCGAACGAAGCAGCGCCAGTGGCTCGATGGGCTGAAAGCCGCGAGCCAATCCCGAATCCGCGATTCGCTGCAGCCTACGCTCGCTGAAGCCATTTCGACGAAGCTCGGCGGGAACACCGGCTGGCGCGTCGAGCTCGATCCTGCGGACCCGGACGGACAGACCTTGTTGTTCGACTATCCCACGGTATTCGAGCCCGAGGCCTACATCGCGCCGCGCGTCAAGATCGAGCTTGGCGCCCGCTCGGACACCGACCCCAACGAAACGGTCGAGATCGAACCGTACCTCGCCGCCGCTTTACCGAACGTGCTGGGCCCGAGCCGCTTTCCCGTGCGAGTGGTCGCAGCTCGCAGGACGTTCTGGGAGAAGGCCATGCTTCTGCACGAGGAAAACCATCGCCCGCCGCAACGCAAGCGCCTGCAGCGCCTCTCGCGTCATTACTACGATCTTGCCTGTCTGATCCAGCACGCGATCGCGGATCAGGCGATGGCCGAAGCCGGACTGTTCGACCGCGTCCTCGCTCACCGGCGCGTGTTCTTCCGCTACACGTGGATGGACTACGACACCATGAAGCCGGGTACGCTGCGACTGCTTCCGCCGGAAGAAGAACGCAGCGCGTGGGCGCGCGATTACGACGCCATGCGCGATACGATGTTCTTCCGCAGCGCGCCGACGTTCGACGAGATCCTGCGCGTCGTCGGAGAGTTCGAGCGGCGATTCAACTCAATCGGCGTAGCATCGGCATAATCGCCGTCTTGATGGCGATCATGCTGCCGGTACGATGACCGAATACGCGATGGCCTGAATTACGAACCGTACATGGACGACGCACTCGATCACGAAGCACTTCGCATCAATCCCGACTGGGCCAGGCTGCCGCTGTTCGATCGGAACGGGTGGGAGCGGGTGCGCTTCGGCGATGTGGTCGCGAACGTCAACGAGACAGAACGCGACCCGGGCACCGCGGGTATCGAGCGCTTCATCGGGTTGGAACATCTCGAGCCCGGCTCGCTGCACATTCGACACTGGGGCAACGTGGGGGACGGAACTACGTTCACGCGGCGCTGCCGGCCTGGACAGGTCCTGTTTGGCAAGCGCCGTGCCTATCAGCGCAAGGTGGCTCTCGCGGAGTTCGACTCACTTGTGTCTGGTGATATCTACGTGCTTACGCCGAAGAATGATCGCCTGTTGCCTGAACTACTAGCTTTCCTTTGTATGGCCGAGCGTTTTTTTCAGCATGCATGCGGGACTTCGGCCGGTTCCCTGTCACCGCGAACCAACTGGAGCAGCCTCGCCAGCTTTGAGTTCGACCTCCCGCCGCTCGACCAGCAGTTCCGCATCGCGAACATCCTCTGGGCGACGGATGATGTGCAAGAGGCAGATGAAACAACGGTAGCTGCGGCTATTGTCAGTGAACGCGCATTTTGTGCCAACTGCTTTGGCGAGTTTGCCAGACGTAACAAAACCGTTCGCCTTGGAGAAATTTCCGAATTCATCACAAGCGGGTCACGAGGATGGGCCGAACACTACAGCGACAAAGGTCCACTGTTTTTGCGCTCACAAAACATTCGGGACCAGACTCTCGACTTCACTGATCTTCAGCGTGTTCAACCGCCAAAAGGGGCAGAAGGTGAAAGGACCCGGACAAAGCCTGGGGATCTAGTAATCACGATCACGGGAAACAGCGTGGGGAACGTCGCGTTTGTGCCAGAATCTCTTGAGGAAGCCTACGTGAGTCAGCATGTGGGACTCGTTCGCCTAGTGCAGCCTGAGCGTCACCGCATGCTCTCGGCTTTCTTTGGCAAAAATGCACCGGGCAATGAGCAGATATTAAGAGCGCAGTATGGATTGAAGCCTGGGCTTAATCTCACATCGCTAAGAAACTTAGTGGTTCCTTATCCAGATCTAGACGAGTTGCAGCGAATCACGGAAAGTATCTTCGCTTTCGATAAGCTCCGGCGCGCAACACAGCAGAGCCTAAGCGCTATCGCGACGATGAAGCGTGAGCTTTGCGATGCCCTATTCAATTCCACATGACCTTCAACGAATCCAACACCGTCGAGCAGATGATCCTCGATGCCGTCGCGAGGCGCGGCACCGCGGGGCCACTGCTCCAGCAGCAGGATTCGGCTGACTATGGCGAATCCCCGGGCAGCGAGATGCACCCCGCCCGCTGGGACTACATCGCCGGACCCGATCTCCCGCGCAAGAACACCGACGTGATAGTCGAGCCCTGGATGCGCGCGGCGCTCGTCCGCCTGAATCCCGAGATCGCCGCCCAGCCCGACCGCGCCGACGAAGTGATCTACAACCTGCGCGCCTGCATCCTCTCGGTTCAGGCCGATGGCCTCGTCCGCGCCAACGAGAACTTCATGGCGTGGCTGCGGGGCGAGAAGACCATGCCCTTCGGCCCGAATGGCGAGCATGTGCCGGTTCGCCTCGTCGATGCCGCACACCCGGGCAACAACCGGCTGATCGTCTGCAACCAGTGGACCTATCAGGCCGGAGCGGTCGCCAAGCGCTTCGACATCGTCTTCGTCGTGAACGGCCTGCCGCTCGTCATTGGTGAGGCCAAAACACCGGCGCGAAGCAGCGTGACCTGGTTCGACGGCGCCTTCCAGGTGAACGAGATCTACGAGAAGCAGGTACCGGCGATGTTCGTGCCGAACGTCTTCTCCTTCGCTACCGAAGGCCGGCACTTCCGCTTCGGCTCGATCCGCATGCCGATCGACATGTGGGGGCCGTGGCGCGACGAGGAGAGCCAGGAGGAAGGGCAGTTGCACCACGTCAAGGCCTCGCTCGCAAGCATCATGCAGCCGGCCGTCGTGCTCGACATCCTGCAGAACTTCACCCTGTTCGCGACCGACACGAAGCACCGGCGCATCAAGCTCATCTGCCGCTACCAGCAGTACTTCACCACCAACCAGATCGTCGACCGGGTGGTGAAAGGCTATCCGAAGAAGGGTCTCATCTGGCACTTCCAGGGCAGCGGCAAGTCGCTGCTGATGGTGTTCGCCGCGCAGAAGCTGCGCCTGCATCCCGGGCTCGGCAACCCGACGGTGCTGATCGTCGTCGACCGCATCGACCTCGACACGCAGATCAGCGCAACCTTCAACGCCGCTGACGTGCCCAACATGGTCGGCGTCGGCACGCGCCAGGAGTTGCAAACCCTGCTCGGCCAGGACGTGCGCAAGGTCCTGATCACCACCATCCACAAGTTCGCCGAGGCGGGCGGGAGGCTCAACGAGCGCTCGAACATCATCGTGATGGTGGACGAGGCGCACCGCACCCAGGAAGGCGACCTCGGCCGCCGGATGCGCGACGCGCTGCCGAACGCCTTCCTGTTCGGTCTGACCGGCACGCCGATCAACCGGGCCGATCGCAATACCTACTGGGCCTTCGGCGCCGACGAGGACGAGAAGGGCTACATGAGCCGCTACTCGTTCCAGGACTCGATCCGCGATCATGCCACCCTGCCGCTGCACTTCGAAGCGCCCGAGGTTCGGCTCAAGATCGACCGCACCGCCATCGACGAAGCCTACCGCGAGATCACGGGCGACCTTAGCGAGCAGGATCGCGACGATCTCGCCAAGCGCGCGGCCAAAATGGCGGTGCTGGTGAAGAACCCCGAGCGCGTCCGCGCCGTGGTCGATCACATCGTGCGCCACTACCAGACCAAGGTGGAGCCGAACGGTTTCAAAGCCCAGGTCGTGGTATTCGACCGCGAGTGCTGCGTGCTCTACAAGGCGGTGATGGACGAGCTGATCGGCGCGGAGGCGAGCGCGATCGTCATGACCACGATGGCCGGCGATCCGCCGCAGTGGCGCGAGCACGCTCGCGACCGGGACGCCGAAAAGGTTCTGCTCGACCGCTTCCGCGATCCGGCCGATCCTCTGAAGATCGTGATCGTCACAGCCAAGCTGCTCACCGGCTTCGATGCGCCCGTCCTGCAGGCGATGTACCTCGACAAGCCGATGAAGGACCACAACCTGCTGCAGGCGATCTGCCGCACCAACCGCACCTACGGCCAGGAGAAGACCCACGGCCTGATCGTCGACTACATCGGCATCTTCGACGACGTCGCCCGCGCGCTCGACTTCGACGAGAAGGCCGTGCAGCAGGTCGTGTCCAACATCGACGAGCTGCGCAAGGCGCTGCCGATGCAGATGCAGGCGTGCATCGCCTTCTTCCCTAGCGTCGACCGCAGCGTCGGCGGTTACGAAGGCCTGATGGCCGCGCAGGAGAAGCTGCCGAACAACGAAGTCCGCGACAGGTTCGCAGCCTCGTATTCGCTGCTGGCCACGCTGTGGGAAGCCCTTTCGCCCGACCCCCTGCTCACGCCCTACGAATCGGACTACCGCTGGCTCACGCAGGTCTACGAATCGGTCAAGCCGCCGAGCGGAAACGGGAAACTCCTCTGGCACGCGCTCGGCGCGAAGACAGTGGAGCTGATCAACGAGAACGTGCACGTCGAATCGGTGCGCGACGATGTCGAGACGCTCGTCATGGATGCGCAGGTGCTCGAAGAAATACTGAAAGACGCCGACCCGGGCAAGAAGGCGCACGAAGTCGAAATCAAACTGGTCGCGCGCCTGCGCAAGCATCTCGGCAATCCGAAGTTCACCGCCCTGGGCGAACGGCTGGAGAAAATCAGGGAACGGCACGAACAGGGCTATCTCACCAGTCTGGAATTTCTCAAGGCCATCCTCGAAGTCGCGCGTGACGTGGTCGAAGCCGAACGCGAAACCGATCCGGAGGAAGAGCGCGACCGTGCGAAGGAGGCCCTCACCGAGCTTTTCACCGAGGCGCGGACGAGCAACACGAACATCATCGTCGAGCGCATCGTCGCCGACATCGATGACATCGTGAAGAAAGTGCGCTTCCCCGACTGGCAGCACACGGGCCAGGGTGAGCGCCTGGTGCAGAAGGAGCTGCGACGCACTCTGCTCAAATACAAGCTGCACACCGACCAGGAACTGTTCGACAAGGCTTACGGCTACATTCGGCAGTATTATTGAACCGGATTACCGAGCTTCTCCCAATGGCTGAAGCTCGCTCCCTCACTTGCAGTGCGCGCATCGGCATGCAGGCCAATGCCGTTCGGCCGGCGCGAACCATGGTCCGCGAATTCCCGGCCTCACCCCCCAACCCCTTTCCCGAAGGGAGAGGGGAACCAAACTGCCGTCGGAGTAGGAATGACGGTCACCCATCACCCCCTCCACAGATCCGTACGAGCGGGATTACCGCATACGGCTCCTGCCTTGGGTCGTGACGATCAGTCGCTGGTTGGGGTAAGGGTGGCAGATGCGTGCGGGAGGCAACCAGTGCGCGATGAGCCGGCGCATACGGGTCCAGCTCAGATGGTGGGTCTGGCTGCGGCGGCACAACGTG
>WHTS01000167.1 GCA_009377585.1 Betaproteobacteria bacterium | reverse complement strand
CGCATGGGGCTGTTCCGCAGCGACGACCGCGGCGCAAGCTGGTACGACACCGAGATCGGCCGCTTCTCCCCGCTCACCTATTGCCGCGACGTGCTCGTATCCCCGCATGATGCGCGCGTGATGTACGCGTGCCTGTCGCAGGCCGCTTTCAGCACGGCCGGATCCCTCTATCGCAGCGACGACCTCGCGCAGACCTGGCGGCGCATCGATCACGGCGTCGATGCTCAATCGACCGTGATGGCGGTCAGCGTCAATCCGAACGACCCGGCCAGCATCTGGTGTGTCACGCGCGGCGGGCAGGTCATCGGCACCGAGGACTCGGGGGCATCGTGGACCGACCACCGTCTGCCCGACGGCGTGCACGATGTGTATACCGTGGCGTGCGTTTGAACAGGGAAGGAACGAGCATGCCAGCCAGCACGAAGACACCGACTCAGGCGGAAATGAAAACGCGTATCGCGCGCTTCAAGGATCTGGTCCCGACCAAGGCGCGCCATGCCGAGTCGAAGGGCATCCCGCAGGAAGTGATGGAGATGATCACGGCGAAGAGCACCTTCAACGTGATGTCGCCGGCGGACCTCGGCGGACAACTATCTCCCAAGCCTGCAGTCGTCGGCGGCGACGCGGGCGTCTTTCGTCTCGGCATCGCCACCTGCCCGGGCGGCAACGGCCCGGGGCTGCACGTGCATTGGAACACGCACGAAACGTTCATGGCGCTGACAGGCCGTTGGGAGATCCGCTGGGGCGATCACGGCGAAGAGCGCACGATCCTGGAGCCGTTCGATCTCATCGCCGTGCCCCCGGGCGTCACGCGCCAGTTCATCAACCTGTCGGACCAGGATGCGCACTTGCTGGTGATCATCCAGGGCAAGAAGGGCGAGTTCGACGACGTCGGCCGCGTCCCGGAGACCGCCGAGGCGATCAGGCAGAAGTTCGGCGAGGCGGTGCTGCAGAACCTTCTGGACGAAGGCTGGCAGTTCACGCTCGATGCCAACGCGCCGCAGGAAGCCCGCAGCGCATGAGCGCCGGGATTCCGGCCGGACAGAGAGACGCGGGCACGGACGCAGTCAGGAGAACGCGAGCATGAGCGCAGACGACGCAGTGAAAGTGCGTTACACCGCGGGATCGGTTTCCCCGCTCGGCCCGGACCGGCATCCGATGTCGCAACCGGAGCCTCTGCTGCCGCCCGACGTGAAGCGGATCGCCTGTTCGATCGAGATCTCCGACTACACGGCCGAGGGCGTGGACGAAGCGATCCGCAGCCGCTATTGGCCGTGCGTCGACGAGCTCGTGAAGAAGGGAGCCGACAGCATCACCCTCGCAGGTTTTCCGATCGCGTCGCAACTGGGCCGCGCGCGCTTGCTCGAGCTCCTCGCGGAGACCCGGAGAAAGACCGGCGTCATGGCGGACGCGCATTCCGAGGCAAGCCTGGACGCCATGCGTCACCTGGGCATGCGCAGGATCGCCGTCGCCAGCCGCTGGTCCGAAGAGCTCAACGCAAAGCTCATCGACTACCTCACCGCCGCAGGCATGGAGGTGTTGACCGTGACGAGCGTGGGCCAGTGGGCGCAACAGGCCTTCTCCATGAGCATCGAAGAGGGCGTGAAGCTCGCCTTCCAGCTGGGGCGCGAGGCGATGCGCAAGGCGCCAGACGCGGACGGCCTGTTGCTTCCGGGCGGCGCATGGCGCAGCCTGGCTGCGGTGCCCATCCTCGAGGAGGACTTCGGCAAGCCCGTGGTGACCAATCCGATTGCACAAGTCTGGCGCCTCATCTCGCAGGGCATCGCCCCTCCCGTCCAGGGTTGGGGACGGCTGCTCGCAACGCCCTAGGCTTTCGTCCCGGGCCTGAATCCGAACACCCGCTCGAAGCGCGCAACGTAGCGCTCCCAGGCTTCCGGGTTGATCAACCGCGGCGGGCGTTCGCCGCGCAGGATCCCGACCACCTGCTCGGCGTTCCATTGCGCCATGTTGGTACGTGAATCCTCGGTGATGCCGGCCGTGTGGTAGGTGGCGAGCACGTTGTCGAGCGCAAGCAAGGGATGCGAGAGCGGCGGCGGCTCGTCCATCCACACGTCGATGCCGGCGCCGCCCAGGTGGCCCGAGCACAGCGCAGCGGCCAACGCCTGCTCGTCGACGATGCCGCCTCGGGCCGTCGTAACGACGAACGCGCCCCTGGGCAGGGCGGCCAGTTGCGCAGCGCTCAGCATGCCGCGCGTTTCGTCGTTGTAGGGGCAATGCACGCTGACGAAGCGCGCTTCGGCGAGCAGCGCGGCAAGATCGACCTGGATCGCGCCGCGCGCCTGAATCTCCTCGGCGCTCAGGTACGGATCGTAGGCAAGCACGCGCATCTGCAGGCCGAGGCCGCAGATGCGTGCGACCCGCCGGCCGACGTTGCCCAAGCCGATGATGCCGATGGTGCGCCCGTGCGCATTCCAGCCCTTGAACTGCTCGCGCGGCGTGCGGCTCTCCCGGTGCAGCGAGCGGTCGGTCTGGGGAATCTTCTTCGTGAGCGAAAGCATCATGGCGACCGCGTGCTCGGCCACCGCATCCGCATTCGATCCCGCCTGGTTGACCACCAGCACGCCCGCCGCGGTGCACGCCGGCACGTCGACCGTGTCGTAGCCTGCGCCGGTGGTGGAAACGGCGAGCAGGTCGGGACAGCGCGCGATCAACTGCGCATGGCACTTGTATTCGTCGGGAATCTCCTGCCGCGTCGAGGTGATGCAGTACACCTGCGAAGCAGCCATGGCGCCCCAGTTGTCGGCCGCGGGACCCTTGGGGGTGAGGCAATGCACGATGATGTCGCTGTGTCTCGCGAGCTCGTCAGTGACGTTCGGGCGCTTGCCGTCGTCGAACCACAGCACTTGCTTTTGCGTAGCGTTGTCAGGCATGACCATTCCTCGTTGCTGATTGGCGCGAGCTTGCCTGCGATACTAGCCCACGAGTCGCAGGTACTCACGATTTCGACTTGCCCGCAGGCGCCGCCGCGAACGTCCTCTTCTGCAGCAGGCCGCCGAAGGCGAGCACCGTGGCGTTGGATAGGAACACGGTGGCGAAGCCGAATGCCGTCCCGACGCTGCCGAAGAACACGGGAATCACGATGTGCGTCACGCTGCGCAATGTCTTGTACAGGCCGATGGCCTCGGCGATACGGCCCGCGGGCGCGAGCACGTACAGCAACGACATGAGCATGGGCTGAGCGCAGCCGACGCCCAAGCCCAGCACGAAAGCGATGGCGGCGAGCGGGCGCGCATCGTCGAAGAACGGCAGCAGCAGGTAGGCGAACGCCGCGACGAAGATGGCGGAGGTGAGAATCGTGGTCTCGCCCGCGCGCTTGAGCAGGAACGGGATCAATGCCCGGATGACGAATGCGGCCAGTGCGACCATGCCGAGCACGGCGCCGATGGCGGAGGCCGACAATCCGACCGCATGTCCGTACACCGGCATGTAGAACTGGAACAGGTCCTGGGCCGAACCGATGATGGCGCCGGCAACGAAGGTCGAGCGCAACCGCGGGATGCGCCAAAGATCCAGCACGCCGCCGCGCTTGTCGCCGGCTGCTACCTTGACCGTCTGCGGCAGCAGGCGCGGCATCCAGGCCATGATCACGAGCGGCGCCGCGCCGAACGCGGCGAGCACCCAATAGACATGCCGATGGCCGAAGAGGTCGATCGAGAACCCGGTGACCAGCGGCCCGATGAAGTTGGCAATCGACCATCCCATGGTGATCACCGCGTAGTTGCGGGCGCGATTCTGCGGACCGCCCACCCCACCGACGACGGCCTCGAGCGGAATGTTGAACACCTGGTGGCCCAAGCCGAGCAGCAAGCCCGCCAGGCACAAAGCCGCCACCTGTGGCACCAGCGCCGGCAAAACGAGGCCCGCCACGGTCATCACAGAACCCACGATCATCGGCAACCGGGGCGGAACCCGGTCCGAGATGCGTCCGATCGCAATCGAGAACAGCATCGGGCCCACCGAATAGAGCGCGATGATCACCCCGACCGTGAACTGGCTCGCGCCCAGCTCGAGCGCATGCAGCGACACGGCGACCCGGCTGCCGTTGAATCCGGCCTGGTTCAGCACGGCCAGCAGCACCACCAGGTAGATGGTCATCGCTCGGGTCGCTGACGCTCACCGGATTTCATCGATGGCTGCGCCCTAGTCGCAATGGGCTCCCCTCTCCCCCTGGGAGAGGGGCTGGGGGGTTCGGCCGGGGTTTCGCGAACCATGGTTCGCGCCGGCCGAACGGCATCGGCCTGCATGCCGATGCGCGCACTGCAAGTGAGGGGAGTCGAGCAGGACGCATAATTTTCCCTCACCCTCGATCCCTCTCCCGGAGGGAGAGGGAAGACAAGCGTACCCACTCTATCGAGCGTTCCCAATTTCATGTCACGCTCGTCCCTCACCCCCAACCCCTCTCCCGGGGGGAGAGGGGAGCGTCGTGTCCGTATTGGACTGTCGTCCAATACGGACACGATCAATAAAGCTTCAGCAGCGATTCCAGGTTCTTCCACAGGATCTTGTCCTTCTCCTCCTGCGTGAGCGAGGTCATCTCCTGCACCCACCCGCCGGGCGAAGGCTTGAACGGCACGAACGGCCAGTCGCTGCCGAGCACGACGCGATCGGCGCCGACCTGGTCCAGCAGGAAGCGCAGCGCTTCTTCGCTGCCGGTCACGGTGTCGTAGTAGAGCCGCTTCTGATAGGCGCTCGGCGGCTGCGGAATCGTCTTCGCCTCGGGCCGTCCGTGCCAGGCACGGTCGAGCCGTCCCATGCCATAGCACGCCGGGCCGCCGCCGTGGGCAATGCAGATGCGGATGTCCGGGCAGGCTTCGAGCACTCCGCCGCAGATGAGGATCGCGACTACGATGGCATCGTCCAGAATGACGCCGACGCTGTTCACCAGCCCGTAGCGGCTGATGCGGTCGCGCAGGAAGTTGTTCTGCGGCTGCGGGTGGAAGAAGAGCACGGCTCCCATGCTTTCAGCCGCCTTGAACAACGGCAGGAATTTGCGCTCGTCCCATTGTTCGCCATTCACCTCGGTATCGAGCTCCGCGCCCTTGAGGCCAAGCTTGGTGACCGCGCGCTCCAACTCGTCGATCGCCGAGCTCACGTCCTGCATGGGCAGCGTCGCCAGCCCGGCGAAGCGCGTCGGCCACGTGAGCGTCATCTCGGCGATCTCGTCGTTGACGCCACGCGCAAGCCGCCTGCCCTGTTCGGCGTCGAGGTGATAGCCGAAGAAGGGCGTATGGATGGACACCACCTGCACGTCGATGTTCTGCGCATCCATGTCCGCCAGCCGCTGTTCGGGCGTATAGCGCACCTTGTCAGACGTGAACGTCGTCACCTGGCCGTTGCCGATGATGGTTCCCCCGCCGTGCTCCCGGTAGCCGTACCAATCCTGCTTCGCGGCCACCGCTTGCCACAGCGAGCGAGGCACCATGTGAGCGTGAATGTCGATGGTCTTCATGCGTCATTGCTCCCTTCTCGTCGTTTGGCCGCGGGTCCGCCCTTCGTATCCGGAGATGGTACCGCGACTTGGACCGACTGCCGCGGCGACACCTTGGGCTCTACACGAGTCCGAGCGCACCTATAATGCAACGAGACTTGGAGGGGGACGCATTCATGAACGGCGCAGAAAGCCTGGTTCGGACGTTGCTGAAGGGCGGGGTCGAAGTCTGTTTCGCCAACCCCGGCACCTCGGAGATGCACTTCGTGGGCGCGCTCGACCGGGTCGAGGGCATGCGCTGCGTGCTGGGTCTATTCGAAGGCGTGTGCAGCGGCGCCGCCGACGGCTACTACCGCATGACCGACAAGCCGGCATCGACGCTGCTCCACTTGGGCCCCGGGCTTGCGAATGCGGCCGCCAATCTGCACAACGCCAAGAAGGCCGGCTCGGGCATCGTCAACATCGTCGGCGAGCACGCCCTCTACCACATCAAGTACGACACGCCGCTCACCGCCGACATCGAAGGCATCGCGCGCCCGTTCTCGCATTGGGTGAAGACTTCGCCCACGTCGAAGACCGTAGCCGGCGACGGCGCGCTGGCGATACAAGCGGCGCGGATCGCCCCCGGACAGATCGCCACCCTCATCCTCCCGGCCGACACCGCGTGGGGAGAAGCTGACGGCGTCGCGGATACGCCCGACACGCCAGCACCGCCGAAGCCGGACAAGGACGCGGTGATCGCGGCCGCCAAGGCGTTGCGCAACGGGAACTCGGCGATGCTCTTTCTCGGCGGACGCGCATTGCGTGCGCGCGGCCTGGAGCTTGCCGGCAAAATCTCGGCCAAGACGGGTTGTCGCGTTCAGGGCGCGGGCGGCACGGCCCGCATCGAGCGTGGCGCCGGGCGCGTGCCGATGTTGCGCCTGCATTTCGTGGTGGAGACGGCGCAGGCGCAACTCGAGGGCACGCGGCACATGGTGCTGCTCGGCGCCAAGGCGCCGGCCGCGTTCTTCGCCTACCCCGGTAAACCGAGCCTGCTCACGCCCGAGGGCTGCGAGACGATCACGTTGTGTCCGGTGGATGGCGATCCGATTGCTTCGCTGGAAGCGCTGGCCGCCGAGCTGGATGCGTTGAACGCAAAGCCGGCAGGCGTTGCGCAGCCGGGCCGGCCCGAGCGGCCGAGCGGAAAATTCACCCTCGAAGGCCTCGGCCAGGCGCTCGGCGCGACGATGCCCGAGGGCGCCATCGTCGTCGATGAATCGGTCACCACCGGCCGCGGCTTCTTTCCCTATAGCGCGGGCGCGCCGCCGCACGACTGGCTCAACAACATGGGCGGCTCGATTGGTTTCGGCACGCCGGTCGCGGTCGGCGCCGCGGTCGCATGCCCCAACCGCAAGGTCATCGCCATGATCGGCGACGGCAGCGCCATGTACACGTTCCAGTCGCTGTGGACCATGGCGCGCGAGAACCTGGACGTGTGCGTGATGATCTTCTCCAACCGCGCCTACAAGATCCTCTACACCCAGCTCGCGGACGTCGGCGCGGCCAACCCCGGCCCGCGCGCGATCGACATGCTCACGCTCGACCGGCCCCGGATCGACTTCGCTGCAATGGCCAGGAGCCTCGGCGTGCCGAGCGTGGAGGTGAGGGATCTGGAGGAATTGACCAAGCAGCTTGGCTACGCCATGTCGCAGCGCGGGCCGTACCTGATCGACGTGGTGCTGGCATGAGCTTACCGGGCGAGGGGGGCGACATGAGACTCCCGGGCGAGGGGCCCCACGAAGTGGGGATCGACCGCAAGTCGAATGGCGCCAGGCGCCGCTGCTCCGGCGGTTCAGCTTGCTCGACGGTTCATGAGGCGCCCCGCTTGCGGGGATCGACCGCAAAGCGAACTGCCGGCAAGTCGCTAGAGGCTTGGCCTTCGCAACTCGTTGACCGTTCGGAGGCGACGGCATGAGCGCGGTCGAGACGTTCGGCTCCGGCGGCTACCGCTACATTCCGGCGGTGTTCCAGTATTCGAGTGGCGTGGCGGCCGAGGCGGGCTTCGTGATCGAACGCGCGCGCCTGGTCGAGCCGCTGCCGTTGGCCGAAGCATTTGTCGCGGTCGAACGCCACCTGGGCGCAATCGGCCGGCCGCTCACCGCGTTTGCCGCTTGCGAGTTGCGCTCGCCCGAGCCGTTCACCGAACAGGGCTTTCGCGACTTCAACAAGCAATACGTACTGACGCTCGAACGCTGGGGCATTTACCGCGATGGCGACAAGCCGGTCAATCCGGTAGCTCGCACCAACGTCTGTCCCATGTACGATGCGCCGCGCGAGCCGGTGATGTACGCCTTCTCGTACACGGTGCCGGTTGCCGCCGGCGGCAGGAGCACGCCGACCTTCGTTCTCGCCGGCGGCGGCGAGGCGCTCGGCCCGGGCAGCTCGCATCGAGAACGCATCGTGCGCCGCGGCGACACCTCGCCGGAAGGCATGCGCGACAAGGTGATCGCAGTCACGCAAGAGATGGAGCGCCGGCTCGAGCTGCTCGGCTTTTCCTGGCGCGACGCGACTTCGACGCAAGCGTACACGGTGCAGAACATCGGTCACCTCGTGGGCGAAGTGCTCGCGGCGCGTGGTGCCTGCACCGGTGGCCTGGTGTGGACGTACGCGTGGCCGCCCGTGATCGAGCTCGAGTTCGAAATGGACGTGCGGCGCGTTGCGCGCGAAATTCTCGTGTAGAGTGTGGCAAGCACCGCCAGGCGATCCGCCCAGCGCGATGTTCAAACAAGGAGGAGAGACCATGCTGCATGCGGCTCGACGATCGCTCGTCTTCGGCGCAATGCTGTCGGCATTGCCCATCACCGCCCTGGCCCAGGCGGACGGTTATCCAGGCAAGCCGATCCGGGTGGTGGTCGGATTCACGCCCGGCAGCGCGACCGACGTCACCTCGCGCATTTTCGCGCAGAAGCTGAGCGAAGCGTTCGGCCAGACGGTCGCGGTCGAGAACATTCCCGGGGTCGCGGGCGCGATCGGCGGCGCGAAAGTGGCGAAGGCGCCGCCTGATGGCTATACCCTTTACTACGGCGCCAACGGCGCCATGACCATTGCGCCCAGCCTCTTCAGCCAGCTGCCGATCGATCCGAGTGCGGATTTCACTCCGGTCGTCCAGCTCCTGACCATGGGCAGCATCCTGTGCGTGAACAAGTATCTGCCGGTGAAAAGCGTGCAGGAGCTGATCGCGCTGGCCAAGCGCCGGCCGGGAGAGCTGTCTTACGCGAGCCCCGGCGTGGGAGTGCCGCAGCACATCGCCGGCGAGTTGATCAAGCTCATCGCCAAGGTCGACATCATCCACGTGCCCTACAAGGGCGCGCAGATCACCGACGTGATCGGCGGACGCGTCCCGATCACGCTGCAGAACATGGGCGCGATCCTGCCCGTGGTGAAGGAAGGACGGCTGCGCGGGCTCGCGGTCACGTCGCTCAAGCGCTCGCCGATGATTCCCGAGCTTCCCACGATGGACGAGTCGGGCTTTCCGGGATTCGAGGCGCTTTCCTGGTTCGGCGTGTTCGCGCCCGCCGGCACGCCTGCGGCGATCGTCGACAAGCTCTACCAGGCATCGACGAAGATACTCGCGCAGCCGGATACGAAGAAGCGCTACACCGAGCTCGCACTGGAGGTTTCGGGCGCGAATGGAAAACGTCTCGCCGAGATCATCAAGACCGACACCGCAAAATGGGCGAAGGTCATCAAGGACGCGAACATACCGCCCGCGCAATAGCGGCATGCCGCAAGCAAGCGGGCATCAGCATCAGCACTTGCAGCGCGGCGCGGGCGTCGATGCAATCATGACGGCTGAGGAAGTACGACCATGGAAACCGGACTGAAGGGAAAGAACGTCCTCATCACCGGCGCGAGCCGCAACATGGGACGGCTTGCCGCGCTGCAGTTCGCGCGCGAAGGCGCCAACCTTGCTCTCTGCACCAGCAGCAAGATGCAGGAGCTCAACGCGGTCGCCGAGGAAATCCGGGCGCTCGGCGTGAAAGCCGTCGCGGTGCAATGCGACGTGGCCGATCCGCGGGCAGTGGCAGCGTTCGTGGCCGAAGCGCGCAAGACGCTCGGCTCGATCGATGTCGCGATCAACAACGCCGTGCACCGCGCGGAGGGCGCGTTCCTCGCGGAGAGCGACGAGGTGTGGGACCGGAACATCGCCGTCAACCTGACCGGCCCGCGCAATATCTGCCGCGCCGTGCTGCCCGGAATGATCGAGGGAAGATGGGGCCGCATCATCAACTTTTCCGGCATCGCGCCCTTCCTGGGCACCGGTCCGGCCAAGGCGGCGGTGAAGCTCGGCATCGTCGGCTTCACCCGCGGCATCGCGCGCGAATTCGCCGCGCACAACATCACCGCCAACTGCATCGGGCCGGGCACCTTCGACGTCGAGCGCGACGCCTT
>WHTS01000166.1 GCA_009377585.1 Betaproteobacteria bacterium | reverse complement strand
GCGCTACGAACAGGACATGGCACGGCAGCGGGATCTTGAACGCGCTGGCTGGCAATTCGTAAGGATTCGTGGTGGTGACTTTTACCGTGATTGCGGTACGGCATTGGACCCGCTTTGGGCGGAGCTTGAGCGTCTCGGTATTCGACCGGGAGGCATCGATGAGAGCGCCGCGGAACCACCGCCGCCAGTTGACCCTCAGCACATGGTCCGCAAGGAGGTAGACGAAGTTATCGAGCCTAGTTCGTCCGGTGGGAACGCTGATACCCCTGTGCGCGAAGTCGATGAGGTTCCACCCAGTGCGGAAAGAGAGGATGACCAACTGGACATGCAACTAGTCCAATCTCCCGCGATTCCGCCGCAGGCTTCTAAGTCACCCTTCGAGCCCTATGTGGCATATGACGGGGCAGGTGGTGAAGATCCAAGAACAGTGAGCGCCGGCATTGTCGCGGAAGGACTTTGCCGCATCATTGAGGTCGAAGGACCCATGGTCGCGAAGCGTACGTACGACATCTATTTGCGCAGTTCCGGTATCAAGCGAATGGGCCGTGAACTGCGGAGTGCACTGAACAAGGCGCTCATGAACGCGATTCGCCAAGGGAAAGTGATATCGGAAGAAGAAACAGGAAGGCGTGGGTTGCTGTACTCAGTGGTTAGACTGAAAGGTAGCCAACCCGTAAAGCTCCGAAGCAGAGGACCTCGAACATTCGAGGAGATCCCGCCGAGCGAAGTGCAAGCTGCGGCAAGACAGCTTGCCGCACAGCGGAATCTCGATTCAGGTAGTGATCAGCATCTGCGTGCGGTGCTGGAGTGCTTTGATCTACAAAGATTGACGACGCAGGTCGGGACGATCCTCCTTGATATTTTCGACAAGAAGTACCCATACACTGACGATCTGTTGAGTGGTACCCATCAGAACAGCTTTCCCCGGCAGACTACGTAATGCCGGCGTGACCCAAAAGAAGGTTACCGGCTTTCCATTGAGACGTAGCTCGGTGTGCCGAGTAATTCAATAGGAAATCACCCCTTCGTTTTCCTACTGCCCCGCGCCGCGGCTGCGCCTACGATATGGCCGTGGGACTTCGCAAAAATGTGACGACCGGGTTTTCACCAGAGGAAATTCTGCGCGTGCAGGGCTCCGCGAATATGCAGCTGTGCTTGGCGCGACCGCTCGGGCGGGGCACACAAACCGGCGTCCATGACAGCACTATGTCGATTGCCGTTCACAGTCCGGCGACCGGAACCGCGATCTCGTTCAGCACCCCGGCTGGCGTGTGATGCGCCGCGGCGGCCGGCCGCCGCGCCTGTGGCACGCTGAGCGATTCGAGGTAGTTGCCGAGCTCGCGCCCCTCTGCTACCAGCCAGCGGCCGAAACGAACGCGCGCCTCCTCGTAGACGGCGAGCGCGGCATCGATCGATCCGTTTCGACTCGCAAGTGCATCGGCGAGCGCTTGGGCATCCGCGGCCGCCTTCGCGATCCCGGCGCCGCAGTGCGGCCGGGCGACGAACGCCGCATCGCCGAGCAGCACGACCCGGCCGAACACCATGCGCGGCGATTCGACATCGAAGATGGGCTGGAAGAAGGGCTCGCGGCTCTTGCACACGACCTCGGCGAGCTGCGGGCAGAGCATGCGGCTGGCCGTGGCGCGCATTTCCGCGACGATGTCCGGCCGGATCAGCGGCGGCGGCATCGAGGGCAGATGGACTTTGCCGGCGGCGTCGGTGCACAGGCGGCGCAGCTCCGTGGTCTCCGCAGCCGCGCGATACCAGACGAAGTTGTAACAGCGCTCTCCCGGTGCGGTCGAGTGCGTGGGGCCGGCCACCGGATAACCGAGCGCCTGGCTCGAAGGGGTCACACAGAACGCCATGTGATCGAGAAGAATGGCATGCGACTGCGCCGAGAGGTCGCGCTCGGCCGTGAGTCCACGCCAGGCGACATAACCGGCGAACGCGGGCTTCACTTCGGGCAGGAGCTGGGCACGCACGCTGGAGCGAATGCCGTCGGCCGCGATCAGCAGATCACCCTCGGCGGCGGTGCCGTCGGCGAAACAGGCGCGCACCCGGTCCGGAGCCTGCTCGACCCGTTCCAGCGCCTTGCCGCGATGATAGTGCGCGTGCGGAAAGACGCTCATCAGCGCGTCGTGGAGGCGACCCCATGCGCTGAGCGTCTGCCTGAGCGCATTGCGCGCCACGATCTCGCCCGACGGGGCGATCGCCACGCGGCCCACGACTTCGCAGCCGATGCTGTCGTCGAGCCGGATGCCGCACTGCTCCAGCGTGCGCAGCTGCCCCGGATGCGTGACGATGCCCGCGCCGCGGCCCGCGAGCGGCTCGCGCACGCGCTCGTAGACGTCCACAGACCAGCCGCGACGGCACAGCAGCGCCGCGGCAAACAAGCCACCGAGCGAACCGCCGATGACGAGCGCGTGCGGTCGATCCCCGGGCGTCATGACAGTTGCGCTGCAGTCATCTTCCGATGTTCACCGAGCCGGGAGCCATGATACGGGATAATGCGCCAACGCCATTTCCATGGGCGCACGGAAGGTGACTGTGGCATGACGACGAAGATACAACGCGTCGCCCTGGTTTCGGGCGCCTCCGGTGTAGTGGGCCGCCGGCTTGCCGAGCATCTTGCGCAGCAGCCGCAATGGCGGGTCATCGGCATTGCCCGCCATGCGCCGGACGACGCAGGACCGATCGAGTGGATGGCGCTCGATCTGACCGACGCGGCCGCCGTGCAGGCGGCGGCGCACGATTTTTCCGCTGTCACGCACATCTTCCATTGCGCCCGCTACGCCCATGCGACCACGGCCGCCGAGCCGATCGAACCCAACCTCGCCATGCTGCGCAATCTCGTGGATGCGACCGCGCGCCACTCGACTGCGCTCGAGCACGTGCACCTCGTGCAGGGTTCGAAGTATTACGGCTCCGAGCTCGGTCCGTACAAGACGCCGGCGCAGGAAAGCGACCCGCGGGTGCTGGTCGGGAACTGGTATTACGCGCAGGAGGATTGGCTCGCCGAGCGTGCGCGGGGCAAGCGCTGGCGCTTCAGCGCGAGCCGCCCGCACGGCGTGTGCGATGGCGAGCTCGGCATCGTTCGCAGCATGGCGCGCGTGCTGGCCGTGTATGCCGCGATCAGCAAGGCGCTCGGCCTGCCGTTGTGCTTTCCCGGCTCGGCTGCGAGCTATCGCGCGCTCTATCAATGCACCGACGCCACACTGCTTGCGCAGGCCATCGCCTGGATGGCAACCGAACCGAAATGCGCGGGCGAGGCCTGCAACGTAACCAACGGCGACTACATCCGCTGGATCAATCTGTGGCCGCGCTTCGCCGAGTATTTCGGTATGGCATGCGGTCCGGTTCGCACCGTTCGCCTCGCGCAGGCCATGGCCGACAAGGCGCCGGTCTGGGAGCGCATCGTCGCCGAGCACGATCTGGCGCCGACCCCGTTCGAGCAAACCGCGCTATGGCCGTATGGCGATTTCATCTTCAACGCCGGCTACGACATCATGTCGGATACGTCGAAGCTGCGCCGGTTCGGCTTCTGGGAGACGGTCGACACGGGCGAGATGTTCCTGCGGCTGTTCGATCACTTCCGGCGCTATCGGATCGTGCCCTGACGGCGCGCCGTTGCTTTGCCTGATGCCACCCGTGCGTGGCGGGCGTTCCCGCGGTCATCAATTGGCGCGGATGCCGGCCGTACTGATCACACGCTGCCACAAGGCAAGTTCCTTGCGAATGTGCTCGGCGAACGCCTCCGGCGAGTTGGCGACCACGATGGCGCCAAGCCCGGATATGCGGCTGCGCACCTCCGGCAGCGCGAGCACCGCGACGATCTCCTTGTTCAGCCGGCGCACGATTTCCTGCGGGGTGCCGCGCGGGAGCACGATGCCCTGCCACTCGTACACCTCGAATCCCGGCACTCCGGCTTCGATTACCGTCGGCACGTCGGGCAGCGCGCTGGAGCGCTGTGCGCTGCTGATGCCGAGCGCCAGCAGCTTCCCCGCCTTCACTTGCGGCAGCACCGGGGGCACGGTGATGAATATGGATTTCACCTGGCCGCCCAGCAAGTCCTGCATCGCCGGGCCGCCGCCCTTGTAGGCCACGTGCACGATATCGGTCTTGGTCGTGATCTTGAAGAGCTCCATCGTCAGATGGTTCGCGCTGCCGACACCGGCCGTCCCGTAGCTCAGCTTGCCGGGATTGGCGCGCGCGAAAGCGATGAACTCCTTGACCGAGCGCGCCGGCACCGAGGGGTGGATGGCGAGCACGCTGGGGAGAACGGCCATGAGGGTCACCGGCACGAAATCGCGCACCGTGTCGTACGGCAGTTTCTTGTGCAGATAGGGATTGGCGCCGTGCGCGATGTTCGCCGTCATCATCGTGTAGCCGTCGGGGTTCGACTGAGCCAGGATGCTGGAACCGAGGATGGACCCCGCACCCGGTCGGTTGTCGACCAGCACTTGCTGGCCCAGACGCTCGCCGAGCCGCTGTGCGACGATGCGCCCGAGAATGTCTGTGCCGCCGCCGACGGCGTACGGGATGATGAAGCGGATCGGCTTGGATGGATATTCCTGCCCCGATGCGCTGCCGACTCCGGCAGCAGCGAGCAAGGCCAGCAATACCGGCCGCCGCAAGCACAACCGAAACCCAGGAGATCGCATATCGGCCTCGCGGCGCCGGTTAAGGCGCGATCCCGAGAAAGTTCGCCGCGTTCCGGTAAACGCACTTCTCCATGTTCTCGGGCTTGAGCGGCAGCTTCACGAACCACTCGGCATAGGCCTGCAACGGGACCAGCGGGTAGGCGGTGGCGAAGATGAAGCGATCGGCGAGGAATCCGTTGGCGGCCTTGAGGTAGTCGTCCATTCCGGGCATGTTGTAGAGGTACATGTCGGGCGAGACGTACACGTTCGAGCGCCGGAAGGCGACGTGGATGATCTCGCTCACCCACGGCCAGTTGCCGTGCGACACCGCGATACGCAGATTCGGGAAGTCGGCCGCGACCCGATCGAGCTGGATGGGATTCGAGTAGCTCAGGTCCGGCCCGGCATTGCCTCCGGTCATGATGACGACCGGGACGTTGCGATCTTCGAGATGGGCGTATATGGGATAGAGCCTGCGGTCGTCGGCATACAGGGGCACCGGGTAGGCGCCCGGCTCGATCGTCACGCCGACGAATCCGCCTGCGAGCGCCGCATCGATTTGCGCGATGGCGGCCTTGCGGTTGGTCGGATCGATCGCGGCGATGGCCGAGAAGCGTCCGGGATGTTCCTTCACGATCGCGGCCACGTCCTCGTTCGATACCGACCCCAGGAAGTCGGATGTCCGGCCGGTGATGACACCGTGCACGACGTTCACCGCTTTCATCTCCTCGAGCAGCAGCGGCATGGAGCGCTGCACTGCGGAAGGCGCCGGTTCCAGTCCTAGTTGGCGCGTGAAGCGATCGCGCCGCTCGCCGTTCGAGTACATCACCATGCTCAGGAAGCCCTTGAGCGGCGGGCGGACGCGGAAGTCGATGATCTTCATGATGCTCCTCCGGTGG
Source organism: Betaproteobacteria bacterium (assembly GCA_009377585.1). Taxonomy (NCBI): domain Bacteria; kingdom Pseudomonadati; phylum Pseudomonadota; class Betaproteobacteria; species Betaproteobacteria bacterium. Next base: position 4,439 of record WHTS01000166.1, on the reverse strand, counting down.
TTTGAATGACTACGGCCGGCGTGAATCGGCCGGTTACGGGATGATGCCGTCGCGGCGGTACGATTCGAACACGCGCAGGAACATGGCCTCGGTGTCCACCACTTCGTGGAAGCCCGCGCGCCAGGCCTTGCCCATGTCCGAGACGATATCGTGCCCCGATGAAAACACGAAGTCACCGTAGCGCCATGAAACCAGATCTTCGTAGCGATACGGCCCGAGGCCATGTGCCGCGACGAGTTGCTGCCACAGCGCTCCCTTGTCGGCCATGGTTTGCATGAGATTGAGCCGCCGCGGCGGCACGGGCTCCAATCCGAAGAAGCGCGCGAAGCTCGGCCAGACGTTCTGCCAGCGGATGGGATCGCCGTTCACCACGTTGTAGGCCTGGTTGGCGCACGCAGGCTCGGTTGCCATCCACGTCATCGCGCGTGCCAGCAGGCCCGCGTCGGTGCACTGATAGAGCGCCCGATAGGCGGCCTCGGTGCCCGGGAACGCGAGCGGCAGATCGAGCGCCTTGCATAGGGTCGCATACACGGCGATGACGCTCGCGAGGTTCATCGGATTGCCGAGCGCAAAGCCGATCACCGCATGCGGGCGCGGCGCTGTCCACGTCCAGCGCTTGCCGTGTTGACGCTCGGCGAGATAGTCCTGCAGGTCGTAGTAGAAGTTCGGCGACATGTGCCGCGAATCGTCTTCGCGGGCCGGTGTCTTGAAAGGACCCAGGTGGCTGCCGTAGTACTTCGTTCCCTGCATGAAGAGCACGTGCGCGAGCCCGCGTGCAACCGGCTCGATGCATTCGACCACATTGCGCAGCAGCGCGAGGTTCGGCGCCACCATCGCGGCCGCATCCGCATGCTCGCTATAGGCCGCATGGAAAATGTGCGTGACGTCGGCGAGCGCGCCCAGCGATTGCGCGCATGCATCGCGGTCCAGGAGGTTCACGGGCAGGTGCGTGTAGCGGCCCGCGACATCGGGCTTGCGGCGCGAGACGGCGTACACCTGCCATTGCCCGTCGTTGCACAGGTGCGCGAGCAGATTGCGGCCCACGACGCCGGTTGCTCCGGTGACCAATGCGACGCGCTGCGCGCCGGTCGGATGCGTAGGGACTGCGGACATCGGTTGCGATCGTAGGCGCGCTGCCGGCGGGGATTAGCGCTATGGTAACCTCGCCCTGCAACAGCGGCAAAAGATCGCTCCGCGTGTTGTCTGCATGCGCTCACCGATCGCCATGACGCACGACGCCAAAGCCTTGCCCTTCCACGATCTGCCGGCGCGCCCGCTCGGCGACGGGTTCGAGCTGCTCGCCGGAATCCGCGTGCTCGATCTCACCACCTCCATCGCCGGCCCCTACGCGGGCATGCTGCTCGGCGACCTCGGCGCCGAGGTGATCAAAGTCGAGCGACCCGGACGCGGCGACGATTGCCGCGCCTGGGGCCCGCCGTTTCTCGATGGCGAGTCGCTGTGGTTCCTTTCGGTCAACCGCAACAAGCGCTCGCTGGCGCTCGACTATTCCGCAGACGCAGGGCGAGTGGTGCTGCACGACCTGGTTCGAAAGAGCGATGTCGTGCTGGTCAACCTGGTCTCGCGTGCGCAGCGCAAGCTCGGCGTCGATCACGAGACGCTCGCCCGCCTGCGGGCCGATCTCGTGCATGTCTCGCTCACGGGTTTCGGGCTCGAAGGCGCACGGGCCGACATGCCCTGCTACGATCTGATCGCCGAGGGCTACTCCGGTGTGATGGACCTGACTGGCGAGGCGGAGAACGATCCGCAGAAAGTGGGCACGCCGGCGGCCGATCTCATCGCCGGCATGGATGCGGCGCTCATCAGCGTCGCGGCGTTGTTCGATCGCGCACGCACCGGTCGCGGCCACGCGCTCGACGTTTCCATGGTCGACAGCATGACGCGCTTCATGTCGCCGCGGATCGTGCCGTATCTCGGCTCGGGCATCGTTCCCCGGCGCACGGGCGCCAAGGACAGTGTCATCGCCGTCTACCAGGTGTTCAACGCGGCCGACGCGCCGATGAACCTCGCGCTCGGCAACGACGCGATCTGGCAGCGCTTCTGGACTGCGGTTGGCGAGCCCGTGGTTGCGGAGGATCCGCGCTACGCGACCGGCGCGCAGCGCCAGGCCGCGCGCGCCGACATCGTGGCTCGCATCGCCGCGGTGCTCGGGACGAAGCCGCGTGATCATTGGCTAGCGGCGCTGGCCGCGGCGAAGGTCCCCGCCGGACCGATCTATCGCGTGGATGAAGTCGCCGCCGACGCGGCACTGCGCGAACGCGGTGTCGTGTATCGGCTCGAGCACGACGGCCGGGCCATTCCCCAGGTCGGCCTCGGCATCCGGGTCGACGGCGTAGCCGCCGGTATTCGCTTAGCACCCCCGCGGCTCGGCGAGCACACCGATTCGGTGCTCTCCGAGATGCTTGGATACGACGGAAAGCGGATCGCCGACTTGCATTCGGCTGGCGTGGTGTAATTCCTCTGCTTCCGGCGTCCCCGGAGGCACAGGGTGACAAAGGCATTCTTCGTCACTCCCGCGCAAGCGGGAGTCCAGGCATGTCGAACGAATCTGGATTCCCGTTTTCACGGGAATGACGCCTACGGCGCATCCGATAGGAGATAGCTCTTGGCATACGAAACGATTCTGTACGAGGAAGACGGCCCGATCGGCTGGCTCACGCTCAATCGCCCGCACGACGGCAACATGTTCAACGTGACCATGTGCCACGAGATTCGCGACTGCATCGACGCCATCCGGCGCGAAACGCGCACGCGCGTGCTGGTCATCACCGGCGCGGGCGACAAGTTCTTCTGCATCGGCGGGCGCAAGGACGGGCTCGAAGACACGACGCTTTATGCCGGCATGCTGCCGACGCTGGAAATCTACGAGTCGATCGACCGGCTGCAGAAGCCGGTGATCGCCTCGGTGAACGGGTTCGCGGTCGGTGGCGGCCAAGTGCTGCAAGTGATGTGCGATCTCACCATCGCCAAGGAAAGCGCGGTATTCCGCCAGGTTGGACCGATGATGGGCAGTTTCGATGCGGGCTACGGCACCTGGTACCTGGAAGACCTGGTCGGGAAGAAGAAGGCAAAGGAAATGTGGTACCTCAATCCGAGGTTGAGCGCGAAACAGGCGCTCGACATCGGGCTCATCAACCGAGTCGTGCCGGATGACAAGCTGCGCGAGGAGACGCGCAAGATGGCGCTCGAGGTGTCCGAGCGCGGCGCCTTCGCGCTGGCCGCGATCAAGGGCGCCTTCAATGCGCGCCATGGCGGCGTCGGCGGGCTCGCGCGCGTGTCGCACGATCTGCTGCTGCGGCTTTATCTCGAAACCGACGAGCACGAGGAGCTCGGCAAGGCGTTCGGCGAGCGGCGCTCACCGGATGCGGGGAAGTTCGGGCATTGATTTCGGTGTTCGGGTAGACCGCTCCACACCACCCCGCCCGCTGGCGCGGGCACCCCTCCTCGTGAGCAGTATTAGCCCCGCAGGCGGGCAGGCGCGGTTAAGAAACCTGGTTGGGTTTCTTGAGAGAGGAGGGGAAAGCACCAAAGACTTCCCCTCCTTGTCGAGGAGGGGCGGGATGCGACTATGTCGCAGACGGGGTGGTCTAAACCGACCGCAACACCTTCCCCGGCCGCGCGGAAGTCGGCTTGCCTTCCAGGTACAGCGTCTCGCCGTTGACGATCACGCGCGAAATACCCTCGGCCTTGCAGTAGAGCCGCGAGCCGCCCGCAGGCAGATCCTTCACAGGCGTCGGCCGAAGCGGCGAGCTCACCCGCTGCGGGTCGAATACGACGATGTCCGCAGCCGCGCCGACCTGCAACCGGCCGCGATCCTTCAAACCGAAGAAATCCGCCGGCTCGGAAGTGATGCGCTTGATCGCATGCTCGAGCGACAGCGCCTTTTCCTCGCGCACCCAGTGGCCGAGAAGCCACGTCGTATAGCCCGATTCGCACAGCATGTCGAGGTGCGCGCCGGCGTCCGACAGCCCGATCATCGTGCGCGAATCCGTGAGCAGATTGCCGATGCCCGCGTGATCGGTGTTCGCGCGCGGCACGACGAACTTGATCTGCATGTTGTCTTCGACGGTGAGATCGAAGAAGGTGTCGTTCGCGTCCTTGCCGCGCTCGTCGGCGATCTCGCCCACGGTCCTGCCCTCGTAGCGCTTCATCGCGGCATTCTCGACCGACACCACGATCACGTTGCGCGCGAGCGTGGACCACTTGCGGCCTTCCTTCAGCTCCTCCTTGAAGCGCGCGCGGAAGCCGGTATCGGCATAGATCGCCATCTGCTTCTCGAAAGAGGCGTCGAACAGCGCGCGCGCCGAGGTCATCTCCGAGAACATGAAAGGCCGGCGCAGGTTCATGTCGAACAGGATCGGGCGGGTGAGGATCTGCGGCATGGCGCCGCGCCGGATCAGCGGCTCGATCCGGTCCAGGAT
>WHTS01000165.1 GCA_009377585.1 Betaproteobacteria bacterium | reverse complement strand
CAGAACGGTGACGGTATGCAAGCTCGCGTTGCGGTGCTCGAGGCGTTGGCGCAATCGACGGATCGGCGGCTCACGATGATCGAGCAAGATATGCGCTCGCTGCTGCGGCTCACCCTCGGGGGATATGTGGTGACCGCTGGCGCAGCGCTGGGCCTCGCCGGGATCATGGCGAAGGGTTTCGGCTGGCTGTAGCCACGTGAACGGCTGTCTCGAAGACGCCGCGGCAAACTCCGATTGCTGGCACGCCGCAGCATTGGACTTGCCAGCCCGGCCGTATCGAAGTGAAAGCGCGCCGCGCAATACGGCGTCAGCCGTCTTTGGCAGCGTGCGCAGCACGAGGCGGAGGCGGGCTTGCTTCAAACGTGAAGCCGATAACCCGGCAGATTCTGCCGAGTTAGTCGAATCAGTTTTTCCTCTCCCGCCTTTGCGCTCGGGCTCCGGGTAAATCATCGCGATCGCCATCGCGCGTTGCCCCTTCGTCATGCCCGGCTTTCGTAGCGGCATTCGAGAGGCGCTTTGTGGGCGCCTCGGTCTAGTTACGACGGTCGACGGCAATAGCGTATGCACGGTCGAGAGACTCGGCGCCGTCACGCACCGCGTCGACTAGCTCCGGCGCCCATTGCAAAACGGCGCGCGCCTCTCTCACGCGCTGCATTGCTAAACCGCCGGAACCGGCGATTAAGGCAGCCTCGGATTTGTTGCCCTTGCCTCGCAAATCGGGTTCGGGATAAATCTTCGCGACCCCCATCGCGCGCTGGCCCTTGGTCAAATGGCGGCGGTTGACGTTCTTGCTGATGATGTAGGCGACGGGATCTTCGCCGTTCGGGATAAACCTGTACCGGCGGCGGTACTAGTTTTCGCCGCTCGGCGGGGGGCCGCGTGAGCAGAAATTGAGTATCGATGCCGATACTCAATCGCGCAAGGAAGCGGGCGACGAAAGCCGGCCCTACGCGTCGCCAGTGTTCCCGATCGGGATTTCGAGCGGCAAATCGAGCTACACGCTCGCGCCGCGCACCCCACGCACGAGCACCTTCGGCCGCGTGCAGTAGGACAGTGCGTTCATCTGGCTTGACAAGTGTATGCCCTTGCCATTTTGCATCGGCCATTGGCGAGAATAGCGCGGCAATCCGACGGTATTAACCGTGTCGCTGTAATCAGCCGGTCCGTAGACTGTACGGAACAAGCCCGGTGCGCCGATCGGGAAAACGCGCGCTTCGTCCGGATCAATGAACGGCGTTCCGTTGAAGCGGCCCCTGTAGTTTTCCCACGTTATGCCGCCGTAATTGAAAGTTCGGTATGCCATTCCTTCGCGGAGTTGCGGCGCCTCGCTCTGCGCGAGATAGACTTCGCGCACTTCGGGTGAAGCGATCAGATCGTCGAAGAAGCGATCGCCGGCGAAGGCATAGATGCCCGAAAAACCGAGCCCTTTGATCGCATCGGATACATATCGCACGACTTCGGTTGCCCGGCGGCGAATCGCGCCGCTCGGACCATCACCGGTTAGATCGAACGTGATGGTATCCGGCTCGGGCATGTCGAAGAAATCGAACAGGTTGTAAAGGGTTGAACCATCCCCATTCAGGATGTGCCCGCGGATCGCGCCGATACGTTGGTATTCGAGAGTCGGATCGAGCCGCAGGCGCACGTGATCGGCAAGGCGCTCCTCGACTTGTCGTTGAACTGATTGAACTTGCGATTCGGAACCAAATGCCCGAACGGACTGTACTTCGTCGGCGTACACCGAATCGTCGACCTCGTAGTGCGGAATTTTGAGCGACCGCGCCGTACGACGCTCTTTCGCGATCGTGTGACCCGGACCGCCACGCGGCGTCGGGTCGAGAATGCGGATCGTGCCGCTAATTTCTTCCAGAAGGACGTCGAGTGTCGCGACGCCTCGCTCCTCCCAGTTGATAATTTCACCGGCGCGGCCGGGAATGTACTCTTGCCGATTGATCGCATCGGTCAGGCTCAGAACCGAAAACGCGTCGCTCTGGAAAACATCGAGTACGCCTGCCATGATGTTGGCTTCCTCTTGGTTGTGGATTCATTAGCCGGCGCGCCGAGCGCGCCGCTCGCGCAATTGCTTCACGCGCTCGGCGCGCTCGGCGTACATCTCGCTCGCGATCTGCTCGCTCGCCTGGATCTGCGCTGCGGTATCGAGCAGCGCGATCGCTTGCTCAGCCGTTAGATCGGAGTTGAACGCGATGTGTGTCCTCAGTTGCTCGCTACCGACCGATACGGGATGCGCCAGGATGCGCGCGATCCGGCGGCGCTCCGCCGCGACGAGCGCGGGCGGGTCCAGCGACGCGACCTTCGGGCGCGTCTCGAAACCCTCGGCGAACCCGTTCGCGAAATGGTTAAGGTCCAGCCCGGTGAGTCCGTGCCGGCGACCGGCTTCAGCGCCGCAGGCGAGGTTCGGATCGGTTTCGGTCATGGGTATGCTCCCTTGGATCAGTGGACGGTCGGCCGTTGCGCCTGCACTGCTCCGCGCATCTGTGCTTCGATGAGGCGGGCGCGGGCATCGTGCAGCCGGGCGGCGCAGATGCGGGCGAGCCCTTCGATACCTTCTTTCGCCGTCGGCCCGTCGAGCGCCCGCAGGCGGCGTGTGGTGCGTTTCGCGAGCACCGGCGACCAGTCTGCCTCGGAGCGGCTCTCGGGAAGCAGCATGGCGCCCAGGAACGCTGCGGCGACCGGTAGGACAGTCTCGGCTTTGCGGTTCAGGAACTCGTCGAGCGCCTCATCGGGTAGCGGCTCGATCCGGTCGAAGCCGGTCGGCGCCAGGATCGTACGCAGATGGAGAACCATCGCCCGCGGGCAGCGGAGCGGGTCCGCGATCGTGTAGCGGCGCCCACCGATCACGATCATGCCGGCGGCTCCCACGTGCCACGCAGGCGCGATCCGAGCGGCCAAGACGGCCAGACAGACATGCTCGCGCCCCGTGCGCTCTTAGCGCGTCTGCAGCGCCCGCGGCGGCATTGCCGCGTCGCGACCGTTTCACGCGAAACGTAGAAGCTAGCTTCATACAGCGCCCAGCGCATCATGCCTCGCCCGCCATTGCCCGGCGGACCGCGGCACCGATCGCGCCGGCAAGGTGAGCCGACCAGTAGCGTTCGTCTAACCCGCTCGGAATCAACAGCGCGCCGAGCGTAGCCGGCAGGTCCGCCCGAAGCAGCGACCGCAGCGCGAGCGCACGTGCCGCGGGCGCATGGCGGAAACTGATCGGGCGGTACGTCGTGTGCCCGACGCGGATGCGAAAGAGGTGCCGGTCGCGCCGCAGCGGTAGCTGCGTCCACCGGCAGTCGGACTCGGAAAGGAGACGAGCACCGACGGTTCCAGCGCTCGCGCTCGCTCGATCGCAAATGCTGGACATCATGATGACTTCGCCGTACGCCGGCGGGCACTTGGCGCTGGCTCGGCGGGCGGCGGACGCCGGGCGCCGATTGCCGCCCCGGCTCGGTCGCTCACTGGATCGCGTGCACGGATTCGCGCCGACGGCCACTCTGCGATGAGTGACGGCGCCACGTCGCGCGCGCGCCGGCGGATCTCGCCGACCAGCACCGCCGACAGTTTGAAGCCGTCTCCGGCGCCCGGGAGCCATTCCATGCTCGCGCCCTCGGCGTAGGCCGTCGCGGCCATCAACTCCTGCGGCACGTCGCGTCGAGCGCGCAGCACGGTCGACAATTCGGCGAAGTGAACAGCGACGCGCGTCCGCTCGATCGCGAGAAACGTTCGCCGCAACTCCTCGTCCTTGAGCCCGTGCGCGAGCGATAGAAGCTCGTAGCGCGCCGGCTCGCCGTCCTCGGCGGGCTCGATGGCGCTCTGCATGATCGCGGTACGCAAGCGGTCGCGCGAAACGCCTGCGATCGTCGCAGCGCTCGTCACGGAAAGCGTCAGCGGCATGTCATGACTCCGCGGCGCGCCCTTACGCGGTACAAAAAGTCGATTTCTCCGGGGTCCGAATTACTCCCGGATGGTGCTTTTTTGCCCGGAAGGACCCAAAACATAACCCGCGGGTTATTCTTTAAGTGCTTCATGCCGCCTTCTCCCACGCCGTCAGGATCGCAAGCGGATCGGCATCGACGCGACGCAGCACATGCGCATGGCATTCGGCCTCGATGCGGCAGACTAGCGATTCTTCCTCGGCCTCGGCCCGGAAGCGATCCGCCTCAAGCCGCTTGATCCGCTCCGCACGCTCGGCAGGCAGCAAGCCATCGGGCAGACCGAGCGTATCGATACGCTGCATGATGGACGCATGCAGAGCATCTATGCCCATAGCATCGATAAGCGTCGGCCATGTGAGATCCGGCCACGCCGCGTCGCGGTTCACGGGATCGATGACTTTTGCGAACCGTTCACGCGTGCCGACCGATCGATCAAGCGTGGCTTGCAGTTGCGCGCGGAGTAGTCGATCGCGCTCTGCTTGCGGCCAAGGTGCGTCGCGCGTCGTGGCGATCTCGGCCGTTAGCTTGGCGATGGTTTGCCGCTGCCGATCGAGCGGTTTCATGGGAGGATCGCCGCTTCGCAGAATGGCGCTCATGGTGCGAGTCCGCGCATCTGTTCGCGTAGCCGGGCGCCATCGGTGCCAAGCGCTTCGACGAGTCGATCGATCGTTGCGAGGATGATGCGTCGGTCCGATCTCGGTTGCTTCTGTGCCTCGGTCGCGCGCTCGATCTCGGCTTCGACTTCGGCGAGCACCTGCTTCGTCTCGGTTAGCTCACGGGCGATGCTTGGTTCGTTGGCCGGATCGTTCGCCGTGCCGGGCTCGGCATAGCGATTGAGCGCTTCGAGTTGCGCTTCGAGGTGAGGGAGCTTACGCGCAAGCTCGCCGCGTAACCGTTGCTGCCCGTCAATGTGGGCATTGGTGGTATCAAGCTCGCCGGCCAACGCGTCGGCGATGGCGGCGAATTCGCGGAGCTTCTTGCGTCCGAACGGTGAGGCTTGCGCTGACATCGCTGGCTCCCGGGTTCACGGGAACGCTACCACCGTTCGACACAATCTGTTTGTCGCGAATTGGCGCGATTTGTAGGTCGACGCCCGATGCGCGGGTGAGAACCCATGCGGCGATATCGCGAAGGTCGTACCGGATCTCGGGCAGGCGATAAAACCGCGGACCCTCGCCCGTCAGGCGCCAGTTGCGCAGCGTGTTCGGGTGCTTTCCGAGCAGGTATGCGGCGGCGATCTCGCCCACCCATACACCCCCGATGTGCTCGTGCCCGGGTGCGTCGGAGTCATCGAGCATCGCGATGAAACGCGCAACCCATTGATCGCGCGGGTCGGGATCTGCCCTAGCGGGCATCGCCATCGCCTCGGGTACGGGTGCGCGCGCCACCCCCTATATACCCCCGGCCGAATGTGGCAATTCGGCGCCGGGGGCGCCGATGCCATATAGCCGTCGTATTCGTTTCGCCAAATGTGGCAATGTGGCGCTCCCCCTCTGGCGTGAGCATCACGCGCGAGCCCTTATGACCGTTCGGGCGTCGATATGCGACTTCCTCGATCACGCGAATTTGGCAAAGGTGCTCGATTTCGCGCCGAAAGCGGCGCACCGCAGCCTTGCCGGAACGCATCGAGTCGGGGAATTCAGGGCACTCCCTCAGGACGTGATACGCGGTCCTAGAACCCTGCATGGCGAACGGAACGACTATCGAGCGCTGCGCGCATCCGCGCAGCGCGAGCAAGATGCCGCGACGCTCGTCGCGCTGCAAATGCATGCGGTCAAAGTGAGACGGCGCCGTCTCGGGCAGGAACATGTGCGCCTCGGCATCCCAGCGCCACGCGATAGTTTGGTCCACGGGGCCGAGATTGGATTTTTGGAGTTCGAGGAGCAGCCGGCCGGTGCGCTGCGGTCGATCACTTCCCTCGTCACGCTCTGTTTCCGGGTAGAGATACCAGCGTGCGCGGGCGCTATTGTGCCAGCCCGTCGAGCCGGAGTAGCCCTCAGTGGTAGCTGCGTTACTCGCCGTCGGTTTGGCGACGTGCCCGATCAACAGCACCGCGCCGTCATCCGGGTGAATCAGCGCAATCAGAGCGTTTACAAATCGTTTGACCTCCGGGCGGGATATCTCGCTGCCGCCGTATGTGTCGCTGATCCCGTCGATGCATAGCACTTGCGCTTCGGTTGATTGCATGCGCGAATCGAGTTCGCCGTAGGCGGCGGTAAATGCTGCACCGCTGCGATCGGGCATCCACAGCACGCTGTCATGGCCGACTAAGTCGAGCATCATGAGCCAACCATCCAAATCGCTCATCCTGACGCCGAGATGTCGGCATATGCGCTCTAGACGCCAGTGCAGCACGCGCTCTCGATCCTCGCAGGAGAGATACAGCACGCGTCTGCGGAACGTTGCGATGCCTGCGAAAGGAAGGCCGAGCGCGATGCACACCGCGAGATGCAGCGCGATAGCCGACTTGCCAGCGCCGCCGTGCCCCGCGAGCAGTGTCGCGTAGCCCGCTGGCAGCCAATCCGCGAGAATGAAGTCGGGTTCCATCGGCGTTCGGCGCGCGAGCGCCGTCAAGTCGAGAGGCGCCGGCCATGCGATGTCATTGGGTGGTGAGGATGGCGTGACGCCGGCCCTCGATGTCTGTGGCTCATATCGCGCCACACTGCGCGCGATGCTACGCACCTCATCGTCGACGAGCGGCGGCTCGCAGCGGGTCGAATTTTCGGCGAGCAGCGCTGCCTCGATAGCCTCGGGCGACATACCGCGACGGCGCATCGAACCGGCCATGCTGGTCAGCGCTGCGTTACGCCCGCCGGCTATGATTCGCGCACCGTCGTCCGTTCGCTGCCATGTGCGCGCCCTTGGCGTATCGATTAGGGTGCGCCACAGAACGAGCAACGCGGCCGGGATTGTCGGGATGGCGTCATACGATCCTGCGCCCGCCCACGTATACGGTTGTTGCGTCTCGGGATGCATCGACGGCGGAAGCACATCCTGCACCGTCGCGCCGTCTCGGGACGCGCAGCGCAACTCTAAGCCGCTGCCCTCGGGCTTGACGGTCGCCAGCGCGCGCGGAAGCCGATACAGCAACTTCGCCCGGCCTGGACGGCCGGAACGGATCTGCACCGCATCGTCAGCCGCGAGCAGTGCCCCAAGATCGATACCGCGCTCGCGCAGCCACACATCGGCGGAATCGTAATCGTCGATATCCAGCGCGCACGTCGGGGACGGCATGCAGTACGCATGCGCGAGCCCGAGGTTGCCGCCATTAACGCGGCGCGCCGCATCCTCCGCGAGCACGCAGCGCTCGCGCGTCTGCCATCCGGGTGTCGTGGGCGCCTTGCTGCCGGCCGCGATGGGCACCAGCGCCAACCCGGCGCGGACATACTCGACGGCGGCGTCGCCCATCATCACGCGACTCCGCGGATGCGGAACTTGTCGCGGCCATGGACGTAGCGAATCCTCGTCATGGCCGGGGCGGGCTCTTATCCTCCAACGCCGCGACGACCACGGCTGGGAGTAACTGCTCAATCGCTGGCATGGATTTAAGAAAAGCGCGGGCTTCTTCGGACGAGAGAGCGCCGGCCGCTAGCTGCGTGAGTTGCCCCGCTGCAACTTTATCGATGGTTGCCTTTGCCTGCCGGACGCGCGATTCGATTTCGGCCTGCGCTACCCGGCGCAACTCCGTGCGGCGCTGAAGGATGGCGTTCTCGCCACGTGATGACCAGTAGAAGTGCAGCGATGGCCTGAACTTTCCGCGAATGCCGAGATCCTGGCAGCGCACCTCAAGTTCAGCGTCGGCGGCTTGAACTTTTCGCTCGGTCTCGCGTACCAGTGCCGCCCAAGCTTGCTCTTGCGGGCCATACTTGGCGGCGAGTTCGCGCTCGACATTAGCTAGTCGCTGCGCCGCCATTGCGTCGACGTCGGTCTTGGCGACCTTCGCTCGAAGACGCACGAGCCGGGAAAGTTCGGTCCGCTCTACGGCGGTCATCCGCTCGCCGCTCTTTGCGGGCACTTGCGCGCAGCTCGCGGCTGCCGCACTATGCGCGCTGCGTTGTCTTTGCCTTTGTGATGTGCCTTCGACGCCCGCCTGGTCCGCGGGCGTTGGCATTTGTGGCGGGGGACGCTCGAAGTCGCGCGACATGGCCCGCGCGCCTTACCGTGATAACGCTGTCGTCGTTACCTTACGCTTGCTCGCCCGGGCCGGCGTGCGCATGCGTAAGGTGCGCATCTGTTCGCTGCGCTGTGCGGCCGCGATCTCCCGCTGCGCGATGCGAGCGGCCCTCCATGCCCGAACTTCATCCGCGATCCACCCCACCGAGCGCGGAGTAAGTTGTACCTGTCGCGGAAACGGACAATCAACCGCCCGCATAGCGCGGTAGATCTGCAACTCATTGAGCCCCGTCTCGTTCATCACTTGGGGCATGCGCCAGATGTAGGCGTCTGGGCTCGGACGCGGCGACTTCGGGGTATTGCGCGGCTTGCGTTGGCTTGCGGACGTGCTCACCGGATTGCCTCCATCGCTGATTGCGTGGCGGCAAGTTACTCCAGGTTCGGGCTGCGTGTCAAAAGTTCCTCTTTCTAATCAATTAATTACCTTTCGGTTACTGAACATAGAAACAGTAATAACCTTTGGGTTATGAAATTCTGGCTCATAGGGGGTTTGATCCGGAATTATGCTGTTCATATAGGGCCGCAATGCTAAACGCATTGGCAATTATGCGCAAAGCATGAAATGATGGTATGCCGCGAAATCAGTGGGTCAGCCGGCCGCGGCACGCAATGAAATGACCTTGCCGGTCCCGTCCTTCCCACAATACGCCGCCCAGGCTTCCATGAGCTTGCGCCGGCGCTCCAATAGATCGCCCCGCTGGTAGGCGGCTTCGGTCTTGTCCTTCAGCGTGTGAGCCAGTGCCGCTTCGGCAATCTCCCTCGGAAAATTCGTTTGCTCCGCGCACCAATCGCGGAACGTCGAGCGAAATCCGTGCGTCGTGAGTTCTGCATGCCCCATTTCGTCGAGCAGTTCGAGGCACGCGGCGCCGCTCAAGGGAAGCCCTACCTTCCATCCCGGGAAGATGTAATCCGATTGCGCCTTTTCCTGCTGCACCTTCAGCACCGCGCCGGCTTCCTTCGTGAGCGGCACGCGATGTTCCTTGCCTGCCTTCATTCGATTGCTCGGGATCGTCCACACGCGCGCCTCGAAGTCGATCTCGCCCCATTGCGCGTTGACCGCTTCCGATACGCGCGCGGCAGTCAGGACGATGAACTCAAGTGCCTTTGCCGAGACACCCTCACGATTGCGAAGCTCGGCCATGAACGCCGAAAGATTGGCGTAGGGCATTGCGGCATGGTGCTTGACCTTCTGCACTTTGGAGCGCATCGGCAGCAGTTTGTCGAGATGCCCGCGCCAGCGCGCCGGATTGTCGCCTTCGCGATAGCCGCGCACGGTAGCCCAGCCGAGCACGTTCTCGATGCGCCCGCGCAGCCGCGTCGCTGTTTCGGTCTTCGTGTACCAGATCGGTTCGAGCACCTTCATGACGAGCCCGGTATCGACGGCCGCCACGGGCAGCGCGCCGAACACGGGCGAGGCATAGGTCGCGAGCGTCGCGGTCCACTGGTCCGCGTGCTTCGGATTGCGCCATCCCGGCTTGTGCGCGTCGATGTACGCTGTCGCGCAGGCATCGAACGTCATACCCTTCGCAGCACTCACAGCGACCGACTTCTCGCGCTCGCGCTTCGCCTGCAGTGGATCGCCATGCTCGGCGAGCAGTGCGCGATACTCGGAGGCCTTCGCCCGAGCGCGGTCAAGCGCCACTGAGTGCAGCGCGCCGAGCCCTAGATCGGTTGCCTTGCCGGCGCGCTCGTAGCGGAAGATCCAAGACTTGTTGACGGGCTCGTCGACGCGCAGGTACAGATTGCCACCGTCGGCATAGAAGCCGGGCTTGCGAATCTTCTGCACGAACAGTGCCGTTAACCGGTGTATCCCTCGCCGCGCCATAGTCGTCGCCTCGCTCGATCCCCAAGTGGGTTTGGCGGAGATATCTTCCGCCAAAGCCTCGTCCCAAGTCCGATCCCAAGTTCAGGCGCGCACTATGGTGAAACGAGGTGCAAGGCGACGATAGCACAACTTATTGATTGATAGTCAAATATGCTACGTGATGACAGGCAGTGAAGTAGTCTGTTTCCAGACTCCCTCTCCGCCAGCGGTTTGCGCGCGCTTCAAGGCTTCGTCGTCGGACGCCCGGAATGGGCTGGTCGTGCGCAAGCGCGCAACAGGGGCGAAACCGCTGTCGCTAAACA
>WHTS01000164.1 GCA_009377585.1 Betaproteobacteria bacterium | reverse complement strand
CCAGCGCTCGATCGCCGCCCTGCGCCGCCGTGCCGCTGACCTCGGCTTCGCAATCACCCCGACCGCTGCAGCCGCTTGATCGGCGGCGTCAACGTACATGTTTCTCATGAGAGGAGGGGAAAGGCGCGCCGCCAAGGCGGCCGGGCTGCCGAACGAGCAACCCTGAAACGGCCGGCACACCTTGCGATACACTTGATTCGCAGGCTATGTTGGACCGCCGATTTGGACAATCGAGGCGGCGGGCGTGCTCCGAGCGCCGGCGCGATCCGTCTGCGGATCACCCGGCCGGCACGCGTGCTGCGGAACCACGTTCGTTGCGACGCTCACTGACAATCGCTTTACGGTGAGGAGCCGATGAAGATCGCCAAGACTACAGCCTGGACGCTGCGCGTCCCTTACGAATTCCCGTTGATCAGCGAGAAGCAGCACGCGCTCGTGACCTTCGTCGAGATCGAGACCGACGACGGCATGAAGGGGCACGCATTTTCCTCCTACCCGCTGCGCTACAGCATCGCGGAGTTCATCAACCGCGAAGCGAGGGACCTGCTCGCGGGAATGGATCCGCTGCGTCCCGACGCCGTGCGCACCGCGCTCTACGTAAAGCTCGCCAACAAGCTCTACATGGGCGTGTGGTCCTGCGCCGCGAGCATGATCGACATCGCGCTCTGGGACATCAAGGGCCAACTGTTCGGGCAGCCGATCTGGAAGCTTCTCGGCGGCGCGCGCGAGAAGTGTCCGATCTACATCACCTTCGGACTGCCGCGCTACAGCCGCGACGAGCTGGTCGAAGTGGGCCGGCAGCTGATGGCCGAAGGGCACACGCAGCTCAAGATGGCGATCGCCGCCGGGACGAATCCGACCAATCACATGTACGGCGAACCCACGGATGCGGACATCCTCGAGGATGCGGCGCGCGTGCGCCACGTGCGGGAAGCGCTCGGCGACAAGCTCACGTTGATGGTGGACGCGAACAAGAACGCGAAGCTCACGCAGGCGATCCGGTTCGCAAAGCTCGCGGAGCCTTACGATCTCGAATGGTTCGAGGATCCGGTCCTGCAGGCCGATCCGCGGCTGATGGCGCAGCTGCGGCGTTCAACCAGCATCCCGATCGCCGCCGGCAGCACCGGCACCTCGGACATCTCGACCTTGCGCGAGTATTTTCTGAACGAGTCGATCGACATCGCGCAGCCCAATGTGCGCGACATCGGTGGGTTCACGGGCGGATTGCGTGCGGCGGCGCTCGCCCAGGCGTTCAACATCCAGCTCGAGATGGGCGGCAACTACCCGCATCTCAACATGCATCTGCACGCAGGGGTGCCGAATGGCGGGCGGGTGGAGTTCCACCTCGGCGGGTGGCGCCTCTGCGAGGCGTTGTTCGATGGCGCGCCGGCCCCGGTGCAAGGTTGGATCGCGTTGCCGAATACGCCCGGCCTCGGCTTTACGCCGAAGCCCGGCATCCTCGATCTGGCGGTATAGGGGTCAGGTGATCGACGCCTGATAGATGCTGGCGATCGATGCATCCAGCGCCTTGTTGAACGCCTCGTCGCTTTGTTGTGCGGTGAGACCCTCGGTCAACGCCCGCGAAAAGCTCGCGATCACGCCGGGGTTGCGCGCGAGCAATCGGTTCGCCTCCTCGCGCGAGTAGCCTCCGGAAAGGGCCACCACGCGCAGCACCTTCGGATGCTTCACCAGATCCGCATAGAAATCGGCGACGGATGGAATGGTGAGCTTCAGCATCACCTGCTGCTGCTGACCCAGCGTATCGAGCTGTTTGAGTATGGCCGCCTTGAGGAGTCGCTCGGCGCCTTCCTTGTCCGTCGCATGGATGTCGACTTCGGGCTCGATGATGGGCATGAGCCCGCTCGCCACGATTTGCTTGCCGACGCTGAACTGCTGGACGACGATCTCCTCGATTCCCTTGGCGTCGGCGTGCTTCACGACCGAGCGCATCTTGGTGCCGAAGACACCCTTGTCCTTGGCACGCGCAAGCAAGGCATCGAGACCCGGCATCGGCTTCATCAGCTGCACACCGTTGGCCTCATCGGCCAGGCCCTTGTCGACCTTCAGGAACGGCACCACCTGCTTCACCGACCAGAGGTAGTCGGCGCTGCCCCGACCCTGGATTTCACGGTCCATCGTCTGTTCGAACAGGATCGCGCCCAGGATGCGGTCGCCGTTGAATGCCGGGCTGGTGACGATGCGCGTGCGCATCGCGTGCACCAGGTCGAACATCTGCTGATCGCCTGAATAGCTCTCCTTCGCAATGCCGTACAAACTCAGCGCTTTCGGCGTGCTGCCGCCGCTCTGGTCGAGCGCGGCGACGAAGCCTTTGGCAGATTTGATCGTGTCGTGCTGTTGAGAATTCATGGCGATCTCTCCTGAAAATGAGAAAGCTCGGGTGCCATTGTACGCACACCAGGCCCGGGGCTGGCGCATCGTTTCACGGCATTCGGCGGCATGGCTTGCATCACGCAGACCCGGGAAAACCGTACAGCGCCTCGGGATTGGTCACCAGGATCGTGTTGCGAGTTGCCTCGTCCGGCGCCCATGTCTGCAACAGGTCGAACAGGTTCGCATCGTCCGGTTTGATCTCGGGCCGCTGGCCGATGCATGCAGCGAGCGCGTTCGCCTGCAAGGACATGGGCTGCGCGGGCGTACGCTGCCGACCGATTTTAGCGCGCCGAATGGAAGCGCGCGATATGGCGTAAGCTTGCGCAGTCGCATCGGCGGAGGAGCCCATGAACAAGACTGCTTTGATCGTCGGCGCGGGCAGCGGCTTGAGCGCTGCGCTTGCCCGGGCGCTTGCCGCACGCGGTTACCGCTGCGCGCTGGCGGCACGGAACGTGGAGAAGCTGGCGGCGCTGTGCACCGAAACCGGCGCCGTCGCCCTCGCCTGCAACGCCGCCGAGCCCGAATCCGTGGACCGGCTGTTTGCGCAGCTCGACGAGCGCATCGGCGTTCCCGGCGTGGTCGTGTACAACCCGAGTGGACGGGTGCGCGGCCCGCTGATCGATCTGGGCCCTGCGAAAGTCGCCGAAGCATTGGCGGTCAGCGCCTATGGCGGATTCCTGGTCGCCCAGGCCGCGGTCAAGCGCATGCTGCCGCACAAGCAAGGCGCCATCCTCTTCACCGGCGCATCGGCCAGCATCAAGGGCTATGCCCATTCCGCCGCCTTCGCCATGGGCAAGTTCGCCTTGCGCGGGCTGGCGCAAAGCATGGCACGCGAGCTCGCACCGCAAGGCATACACGTCGCGCACGTCGTGATCGACGGCGGCATCCGCTCCGCACAGCGGCCGGTGCCCGCAGACAATCCGGACAGCCTGCTCGATCCGGAGGCGATTGCGCAGACGTATATGCACCTGATCGAGCAGCAGCGCAGCGCGTGGAGCTGGGAGGTGGAGTTGCGGCCCTGGGTGGAGCGGTTCTGAGCTGCAATCCGGCGGCGCCGGACGCACGCGTTTCTTCCGCAGAGCTTCGTGAGCGCTCGGCGGCCGGCAATGTAGAGCGCCGCCTTCTCCGCATCGATGTACGGCGCGAGCTCGCTTTCCGGTGTTACGAGCCCTTCACCGGAATGCCGCCCTCGCGCACCCAGCGATAGCGCGGGGCCAGGGACGCGGCAAGCGGGCGGCGGCGTGCGTCGTCCACAGCGATCCACATTCGCAGCAGATGGCGCTCGCGCCCGGGCTCGGGATGGTCTTCGTACGCCTCGCGCGCGTGCAGCAGGGAGTGGTTGTTGATGAGCTGAATGTCGCCTTCCTGGAAATCCATGGTGAGCATGAGCTCGCGCCGATTGGCGATTGCCTGCACCGCTTCGAGCGCCTCGAGCTGCAGCGAGGTGGGCGCATAGCGACTGCCGTGACGCGCGGCCGATTCGTAATACGCCACGCTATTGATGCGCGCCGTCACCTTGCCACTGCACTCGCTGAACATGGGGAGCGAGAACAGAGGCGGCTCGCCAGCCGGTTCCTCGCCGCGCCAATCGATGTGAAAGATGCCGTAGAGCGCTTCCAGCAGATCAGGGCGTTCCTCCCGCAGCACGTTGTGTATCGTGAGCGCGCTGGTCAGCTTGCTGGCCCCGCCCTTGCGAGCCGTGCGCAAGCAGAACAGCCCCAGCACGTCGACCGGCAGCATGTCGGTATGGAAGTCCATCCGCTGGTTGGTCTGGTAGCCGCGCGCGTTCGGGTCCGCATGCGTGCGACCCTCGTCGCGGACGTGGCCCAGCAGGTGCCCGCGCGCATTCTGCGACACCGGCCTGCCCAGATGCACCCCGAGCCCCCAGTAGATCAGCTCGCAATCGGCGTCGCTGTAGCTCGCACGCGGTATCCCGCGCAGCAGCTTGAAACCGCGGCCGCGTTCGATCTCGTCCAGGATGCCGGCCATGACGGGTGCGAGCCCCGGCAGTGGAAAACGCTCAGTGCCGAACGGTACGCGGGCGCCATGCCGCTTGGCATGTGCAAGCGCCGCTTCGATCTCGGCCAACTGGGCATCGTCGAAGCAGTGAATCCACGCGCAATCGTTCTGGATATCCGGCCCTGCCCAGGCGGCTGGCTCGGTGATCGCTGCATGCACAGGCAGCATAAGAAAACACGTCCTATCGAGCGGATACACGGCGGCGCGTCCATGCTGCGCCCATGCGAAGCAACGAATCGCGACTGCGCACTATCGCTTCGACTATAGATCACGCGCAGCGCGCCAGCAATATGTCAGCGCGGCTCGCGTCCCGATTGCTGCGCCGGAGACGTGTTGTCCACTGCCTGGTCCCGGTGCCTGGCGGCCCGCACCAGCAGCATGAAGGTGACCGGTGTGCTCAGCGTCATGAATACCCCGATCAGGATCTCGTGCAGCACCGGTCGCGACTCGAGCGCAGAAAACAGGATCATCGAGGCGATCAGCACCAGTCCCATGCCGAGCGTCGTTCCCAACGTGGGCGCATGCACGCGTTCGTAGAACGTCTTCAGTCGTAGTAGCCCGATGGATCCGATGAGCGCGAGCACGGCGCCGGCGAGCAGCAGCAGCGCCGTAACGAAGGCGGTCAGGGCGGAAAGGTCGGAAGCATGGCTCATTCGATCACCGCCCCGCGCATCAGGAACTTGGCGAGCGCCGCCGTCGCCACGAACCCCAGCATGCCGATCGCCAGCGCTGCCTCGAAATAGTCCGAGGTGCCTTCGCGCATGCCGAACGCGACCAGCATTAGCATGGCGTTCACGTACAGCGTATCGAGCGCGAGCACCCGGTCCTGGGCGCGCGGACCGAGCATGAGGCGCAAGGTGGCACACGTCATGGCCAACGCGAGCAGGATTTGCGCAATCGTGATCGCGATGGCGAGCAGATCGACGGAATTCATGGAAAGATCTCCAGCAGCCGGCACTCGTAGCGTTCCTTGATGACCGCGATCCACTCGCTCTCGTCGATCAGGTCGAGAATGTGCAACGTGAGAACGCCGCTCGACGAGTCGTAGCCGGCCCAGGCCGTGCCCGGTGTCGCCGTGACGATGCACGCAAGGGTCGCGAGGCCCGCCGGGCTCCGTAGCTCGAGCGGGATATCGAGGAACCCCGCGCTGCGCCCCCGGGTGCGAGCATGGATCACGATACGCGCCACGGCCAGGTTCGAGCGCACGATATCGGCAGTCACGACGAAGGCGAGCCCAAGTACAACTCGCAGCCGGCGCACGGGCGTTCGCGGCGGACGCAGCGACGCATAGCCCAGCGCGGCGGCGACGGCGATCCAGAAACCCAACAGCCAATGCGCAGCCGCGAGCGTCTGGGTGAGCAGAAGCCATACGACGGTCAGGCAGGCCGTCAACAGCGAATACGGCAGCCAGGTTCTCATCGCGCCCCAAGGACCTCCTGGATGTATTGCTGCGGGGTGTGCAATGTGTTCGCGGCATCCTGCAAGTAGCGCATGGCCGGGCCGGCTTGCAGGGTGAGCGCGATGCACAACGCGAGCAGCAGGGCGACCGGCGCCATCTCGATGAGACGCACGCGGGGGACGTTCGCTTGATGCGACGCCCAGAAGATTCGCACACCCGACCGGCCCATCGCGATGGTGGCGGCCAACCCCGAAAGCGTGAGTAGCACCAGCATGATCCAGGCCGATACGGCCACCGAGTCCGCTTGCAGCAATGCCGACAGCAGCGCGAATTTCGCCACGAATCCGGACAGCGGTGGAAGACCCGCCAGTAGCAGCGCACACGCACCGAAGCTCAAGCCGAGCAGCGCCATGGCGCCCGGAATGGCAAGGCCGATCTCCTCTGCCGGCTCGGGCTCGGCGTCCACATCGCCGAAGGCTTCCGCCGTGACTGCCAGCACATCGGCGCCGGGGCCGCGCGAGCGCTCCACCAATTCGATCAGCATGTACAACGCGCTCACTGCCAGCGTGGAGACGACCAGGTAGTAGAGCGCCGCGCCGGTGACGGCGGCCTGGCCGGCGCCGATCGCGGCGAGCAAGGTACCCGCGGACACGAGCAGGCTGAATCCGGCGACATGGGTCAGATGCTGCGAGGCGAGCACGCCGATCACGCCGAAGGTCAGGGTGGCGAGCCCGCCGTACACGAGCACCGCCGCGCCGAAGCCGGCCGATGCGCCGCTGCCTGCGCCGAACAACAGCAGCCAAACGCGCAGCACGGCATAGACACCCACCTTGCTCAGAATCGCGAACATGGCCGCCACCGGCGGCGGAGCGGCGGCGTAGGTACTCGGCAGCCAGAAGCACAAGGGCCACATGCCCGCCTTCACCAGGAACACAATGGCGAGAATCGCAGCTCCGATCTCGAACAGGACGCGATCCGCCGGCGCGGTATGCGCGGCGCGCAGCGCGAGGTCCGCCATGTTGAGCGTGCCTGCAACCGCGTAGAGAAGACTTGCGCCGATCAGGAACAGCAGCGAGGCGGTGAGATTGACGATGATGTAGTGCAGGCTCGCTCGAACCCGGGCCGGACCCGAAGCGTGCAGCGCCAACCCATACGAGGCGGCCAGGAAAAGCTCGAAGAAGACGAACAGGTTGAACAGATCGCCGGTGAGGAAAGCGCCGTTCAAGCCCATCAGCAGAAACTGCAGCAGCACGTGGAAACGCGGCCCGGCGCGATGCCAGCGCGCGAGCGAAAACAGCAATGCCGCCATGCCCAGGATGGCGGCAAGCAATACCATCATCGCAGACAGCCGGTCGGCCACCAGCACGATGCCGAACGGTGCGGGCCAGTCGCCCAGCCGGTAGACGTAGGCTTCCGGGGCGTCGACCGAGCGGATCAAGGCGAGTGCCGCGAGCAGCAGCACGGAAAGCGACACGAGGCTGATGAGCCCCTTGAGGGCACGGCGACGCTCGTCGATGAGCAACACGAGTGCGCCGGTCGCGAGCGGCAGCACGACGGGGACGATCGGCAGGTGATCGGCCCACGCGATCACGGCACCTCCGCGTCCGCTTGGTTCTTGTCCGCTTGGTTCTTGTCCGCTTGGTTCTTGTCCGCTTGGTCCTCGTCCGCTTGGTCCTCGTCCGCTTGGTCCTCGTCCATTTTCCCGTCGACATGATCGGTCCCGGTGAGCCCGCGGGCCGCGAGCAGCACCACCAGCAGCAGCGAGGTCATTGCAAAGCTGATCACGATCGCCGTCAGCACCAATGCCTGCGGCAACGGGTCGGTGAACGCCGCAGGATCGGGCACGACGCCCGCCGCGACGATGGGCGCCGCATCGACCTTGAGCCGCCCCATCGCCAGAATGAACAGATTCACCGCATAGGACAGCAGCGACAAGCCGATGACCACCTGGAAAGTCCTGGGCCGCAGCAGCAGCCAGGTGCCCGACGCGGTCAATACGCCGATCGCGAGGGCGACGATGAGCTCGTTCACGACGGCGGCAGCCGATGGGTGCGAATCGATTGGTGCGACAAGGCGATCAGGATGAGGACCGTCGCGCCCACGACCAGCAGAAACACCCCGATGTCGAACAGGAACGCGCTCGGCATATGCAGCTCACCGAGCAGCGGAACCGAGACGTGTGCCGTATGCGAGGTCAGAAACGGATGCGCGAACAGCCACGCGCCCACGCCGGTGGCGCATGCGGTCAGAAGGCCAATGCCGATCAAGCGCAGCGGACGCAGATCGAGCCGGGCCTCGGCCCAGCGCACCCCGCCGGCCATGTATTGCAGGATCAGCCCCACCGCCATGGTCAGGCCCGCAACGAAGCCGCCACCCGGCAGGTTGTGCCCTCGCACGAGGAGATACATCGCCAGCACGATGATCACGGGGAACATCAGCCGCGTGATGAACAGCGGCGTCATCATGTCGTCCCGGGAGGTGTTCTCTTCCTGCACCTGCTGCTGCGTGGGCAGCTCCACGCTCTCGCGCGCGGGCCGGAACCTGCGCAACAGCGCATAGACGGCGATCGCCACCACGCCGAGCACGGTGATCTCGCCCATCGTATCGAAGCCGCGGAAGTCGACCAGGATGACGTTGACGACGTTGGTCCCTCCGCCTTCGGGATACGCGCGCGTCATGAAATAGTCCGAGATGGTGTCGGGCGGCACGCGCGTCATGACCGCGTAGGCCACGCTGGCGAGGCCGCCACCTGCGATCAAGGCTAGGGTCAGATCGAGCGATCGGCGCGGCAACGCGGCACGCGCCCCCGCCAAGGTCCACTTGAACGGGATGCGCTTCGGCAGCCAGCGCAGCCCCAGCAGAATCAGGACCGTGGTCACGATCTCGACCAGCAGTTGGGTAAGAGCGAGATCGGGCGCCGAGAACCATACGAATGTGATGCAGGTGACGAGCCCCGCGCCGCCGGTGAGCATCAACGCCACCAGCCGGTGAAACTTCGCTTGCCAGGCCGCGCCTGCGGCGCACGCCATGCCGATCCCCCACAGGATCGCGAGCGCGAAATCGGCGTGTCCCAGAGGGAGAACGTCGATGTCGAGACCGTGTCGATAGACGGGCCAGCACGCCGCAGCAACAGCGATAAGCACGAGCCAGCGCAATTGCGGCTGCAGACGCGAGGTGCCGAGCACGCGCTCCAGGACACGGGCGCCCCGCCACGAAACCAGGACCAGCGCCCGGTCGAACAGTGACCGTCCGTCGAGATCCGGCACCAGCGGCGCCCCAGCGGTGCCGCGCGTCAGCCGCCTCTGCAGTAGCAGATAGAGAGCCGCGCCGCCCGCCAGCGCGAACAAGCTCATGACGAGCGGCCGGTTGAATCCATGCCATACCGCGAGGCTGTACTGCGGCGTATCCGCACCCAGCACCGAGCGCACCGCCACATCCAGGAACGGCCCGATGGTCCGCGCCGGAAACATGCCCACCGCGACGCAGGCGAACACCAGCAGCTCGATCGGGAATCGCATCCAGCGCGGCGGCTCGTGCGGCGTGCGTGACAGGCCCTGCGGATCGGGCCCGAAGAACACGCCGTGGATGAAGCGCAGCGAATAGGCGACGGCGAACATGCCCGCCACGGTCGCGACATACGGCAGCATACGATCGAGCAGCGGCAACGGCCCCTCGACGTCGAGTGCCTCGGCGAAGAACATCTCCTTGGAGAGAAAGCCATTGAGCAGCGGCACGCCCGCCATGGCGGCAGCGGCGACGATCGACAAGGTTCCGCTGATCGGCAGGAAGCGAATGAGCCCGTTCAAGCGGCGGATGTCGCGCGTGCCGGTCTCGTGATCGATGATGCCTGCGCCCATGAAGAGCGAGGCCTTGAACGTGGCGTGATTCACCATATGGAAGATCGCCGCCACGGTGGCGAACGGGCTGTTGAGCCCCAGCAGCACGGTGATCAGACCCAGGTGGCTGATGGTCGAATAGGCGAGCAGCCCCTTCAGGTCGTGCTGGAAGATCGCCATGTAGGCGCCATAGACGAAGGTGACGAGCCCCGCCGTGCCGACGATCCAGATCCATGCGTCCGTACCCGACAGCACGGGCCACAGGCGCGCGAGCAGGAATACGCCGAGCTTCACCATCGCGGCCGAGTGCAGGAAGGCCGACACCGGTGTTGGCGCTGCCATCGCATGCGGCAGCCAGAAGTGGAACGGGAACTGGGCGCTCTTGGTGAGCGCGCCCAGCACGACGAGGATCAGCGCGGGCAGGTACAACGGGCTTGCCCGGATGACATCGCCCGCGGCGAGCACCTCGTCGAGGTCGTAGCTGCCGACGATGCGGCCGATCACCAGCACACCCACGAGCAGGCACAAGCCGCCTGCGGACGTGACGATGAGCGCCATACGCGCCCCGTCGCGCGCGGCCGCGTTGTGATGCCAGTAACCGATCAGGAGAAACGAAAAAAGGCTGGTGAGCTCCCAGAAGAAGACCAGCTGGACGAGATTCCCCGACAGCACCACGCCGAGCATCGAGCCCATGAACGCGAGCAGGAAGGAGAAGAAGCGCGGCACGGGATCGCGCGGCGACATGTAGTAGCGCGCATACAGCAC
>WHTS01000163.1 GCA_009377585.1 Betaproteobacteria bacterium | reverse complement strand
TAGCCGTGACCGCCAAGCTTACCGCTCTCGAGCTCGAAGCCATTGCGAGCCGCACCCTCGAGCACTACGACCGGTCCGCGGAGGCGTTCTGGCGCGGTACGCGCGCTCATGACGTGAGCCAGAACATCGATGCGCTGCTGCGTCACATCGAGGGCGCGGCCCCGTACACGATCCTCGACTTCGGCTGCGGCCCCGGGCGCGACCTGAAAGCGTTCGCCGAGCGCGGGCACGTCGCCATCGGACTGGAAGGCTCGGCAGCATTCGCCGCCATGGCGCGTGCCTACAGCGGCTGCGAAGTCTGGCAGCAGAACTTCCTGGACCCGCAGCTTCCTCCTGCGCGCTTCGACGGTGTGTTCGCCAATGCATCCCTCTTCCACGTGCCCACGCAGGCCTTGCCGCGGGTGCTGCAAGCGCTGCATGCCGCGCTAAAGCCCGCAGGCGTGCTCTTCAGCTCGAATCCGCGCGGGCACAACGAAGAAGGCTGGAATCAGGGCCGCTACGGCGCCTTTTGGGATCTCGACGCCTGGCGTCGGCATGTATGCTCTGCCGGCTTCGTCGAGCTCGAGCATTATTACCGGCCCGACGGCATGCCGCTGAACGAGCGTCCGTGGCTCGCCACGATGTGGCGCGCGCTGCCTTCTCCTTGAGCGCTTCGAATCGGAGGCTTGCGAACATGCTGCGCATCTATGGAAATCTTTCGCTGCTGGAGATGACGCCGGTGCTGCTGGCCGCCGACATCGAAACCGTCCGCGCGGCGTGGCCCTACCTCCACTACCCGGGGACACTGGCCGCCGATCTGCTGGACGTTTTCGAACGCCAGGAACCGTGGATCGCGAGGACGCAGAAGCGCGCGCCACGCACCCGGGAAGCGCTGGCCGGGCTCATCGACGACAGCGTGGTGCGGGAAGCGCGCGCCGGCTGACGCGTACCGAGGCCGTCCTGAAGGGGAATCCATGGACGTTCAAGTATCATTGGCCGATGCGTTTTCGGCAGAGGCAAACGCCATGCGACCAAACAATTTGAAGGCGCGGCTCCAGCAGGGGAAGCTCGTCATCGGCTGCCTGCTGGCCTATAACGCGCCGTGGCTGGTCGAGGTGCTCGGAACGGTCGGTTACGACTTCGTGGTCATCGATCTCGAGCACGAGCCGCTCAACAACGAGTCGGTGGCGAACCTGATCCGGGCGGCCGACGCAGTCAATCTGCCGTCCTTGGTGCGCATGCCATGCACGGAACGCCTATTGCCGTTCCTCGACGCAGGCGTGCATGGCGTGGTGGTCCCGGACATCCTCGATCGCGAGCACGCCGAGAAGGTCGTGGAGATGACCCGCTTCTACCCCATCGGCTGTCGCACCTACTACACCCAGACGCGATCGGCCAACTACGGCGTCGGGATCGACGAGCGGACCTGGACTCGGGAGACCAATGAGCGGCAACTGGTCATCGGCATGATCGAGAACATCTCCGCGGTCGATAGACTCGACGGAATTCTGGCCGTGCAGGGAATCGACGGCTACCACATCGGCCCGCTGGATCTGGCCCAGTCGATGGGGTATCCGCCGAAGGCCGAGCTCGAGCGCCTCATCGAAGACGTAGTCCGGCGTATCCGTGCCGCCGGCAAGTACGTCGCGGTCGGCGTCGTAACGCCGTGGGGGCTGGACAGCCTTCCCAAGTGGGCCCAGCGGGGCGCGCAGATATTCAACGTTCCCTCGGCCTGGATGCTCACTCACATGGCCGGTCAGTTCCTCGGGGAGGTTCGGAGCCTGGCGCCGGCAGGACAGCAGGATTGGCCGCCGATTCCGCCGATCGCCCACAATCCGTATTTCACGTCGGACAAGTAGGCACCGCGGTATCGACTGGATCGAGTCGCACGCTGACCCAGGATGCTTCGAGCAGGCGCCTTCTTCTCATTCGATCGCTTTGCGGGCAGCACTCGTTCTTCGTGCATCAACGGAGGACGCCATGAGCAATGTCGCGACTTGGCATGCTTTTGCTTTGACGGCCTTCTTTACAGTCCTAATCTTGGTTTGGCCAAGAAAACGCCGAAACCCATATCGGCAACTTTCCCTTTCCGGGCTCGTCCACCATCAACAGCCCTTGGTCGATCCTATTCAGCCTCGACATCAGCGCGGCGGCTTTCGGGATCGTCACCCACCCCAGTTCCACACTGATCGAGGTCTTGCAGGACGGCGTCGTAGTCGGCTCCGCTGCAGCGGCCACCGATGCCGACGGCGCAGATTTCTTTCAGATCGCCGGCTTCATTTTCGATGAGATCCGCATAACGACCACCAACACGGCCACCAACACGCAAAACGATCCCGGTGCGCTGCTGGATAATCTGCAATTCTCTGTTGCCGTGCCGGAGCCGGCTTCGTTGGCTTTATTGTCGCTAGGACTGCTGGGACTGATCGCTTCGCGGCGCAAGTGACCTCAATAGCGTGCACTTGGGCGCCGCCTTCGGGCGGCGCTTCATTTTGTGCGCCCGGCAAATGCACTCGGCCCGACGCCGCATGCAACGCGCGATGCTTACTGCAGCCGTATCCCCGCGTCCTTGATGATGCCAGCCCACATGGCCGTTTCCTTCTTGATGCGCGCGGCAAGCCCCGCAATCGTGCTCGGCTCGGGCTCGAATCCCAGGCGGTCCATGGCGGCCAGGACCTCGGGTTTTTTCAGCGCCTCGAGCGAAGCCTCGTGGATACGCTCGACAATGCGCTTCGGCGTCGCGCCCGGCACGGCCAGGCCATACCACTGAAGCACCTTGAATCCGGGGTAGCCCGATTCGGCTACGGTGGGCAACTCCGGCATCGACTTGGAGCGCTTGGTCCCGGTGCGCGCCAGCGCGCGCAGTCGCCCGGCCTTGATGTACGCCAGCGACGAAGCGGGCGAGCTGATGTTCATCTGGATCTCGCCCGCGAGCAAGGCGGTAAGCGATGGCCCGGCACCCTTGTACGGGACGTGCACGACGTCGATCCCGCTCACCTTCTTGAACAACTCTGCGGCCAGGTGGTTCGAGCTGCCCACGCCGCCCGACCCATGACGAAGCTGGCCGGGTTTCTGCTTGGCCAGAGCGACGAACTCCTGCAGCGTCTTGGCCGGCACGTCGGGATGTACGACGATGATCTGGTCGGTTGCGGCAAGTATGACGATGGGCTGCAGATCCGTTTCTACGTTGAACGACATATCGTAGAGACTCGGATTCGCGGTGAGCATGGTGTCGAGCACCAGCAATACCGTGTAACCGTCCGGATTGGCGCGGGCGACGAGCTCGCTCGCCAGGTTGCCACCGGCGCCCGTGCGGTTGTCCACGATCCAGTTCTGCCCCATGGCCTCGCTCAGCCGCGGGGCGAAGATCCGCGCCGTCGCGTCAGCGCCACCGCCCGGCGCAAATGGGACGACGAATCGGATCGGCCGGCTTGGATACGAGGAATCGGCGGCCTGTGCGACGCCGGCAACGATGCAGCAGGCGAGCAAGGCGATGGTGTACTTGATGTAGCTCTGGACGGCACGGCTGGTCATGTCGGTCTCCTCGTTCTGATCCGGTCGATACCGGATTTGCCGCGTTGTCGAATGCAATTGTTCTTGCGCGGATTCTTTGCGTTGAAGCTATACCGCCTTGCGGGTCATGTCAAAGCGGGCCACGCCGGCATATTGCTTCATGTCGCGTCGGTCGACTCGCAACGATCGAGCGAACATCGACCTATTTCTGCAGGCGTCCGTACGTCGTCCAGACACGCAACGGGCAGTGCGGTTTGACGAATGTCTGAGCCATTGCCAGGGCGATCCGGTAACTCCGAAGCAAGCGCCGTCGTTCACACCGCCCGATTGCGCGCGGAACCAGTCTTCGCAACACCGTAAGCAAGCTCGGCCACCGTAATGCTCGAAACGCCAACATCTCCGGGTTTCATCGCCGCGAGGCGCTTTCGGACCGATGGCGGGCGATCGTTGATCAGGTAGATACAGATATTCGTGTCGAGCATGTACCGCATCAGGACGGACCTATCCCTTGAGCCTCGCCCGCTTCTGCTGTGCTTGCGGCTGTGCACGCTCTATCCGCGTGCCGGGCTCGAATTGATTGAGGCTGTCGAACAGTACGTCCCACGCATAGGCTCGCGGCAGCAGGACAACGGCCCGACCAACGCGCTTGATCAGCACTTCATCGCCCTCGAAGCGATATGTCTTCGGTAACCGTACTGCCTGACTACGCCCATTGTTGAAAAGCTTCGCCTTGTCCATGAGGTACCTCGTTATACTGGGTAGCTGACAATGGTATATACCATCATGCAGATCACGAGGCAATCCCGTTCGAGCATCCGCTCACGCTGCCGGCCTCTGAAACTGCACGTCTCCGGGTTTGATCCACCTGTCGATCTCGAACCCGACGCTGTGCGCAGGCGGGCCGCTGCCGAAGAAGTCCCCGACGTTTACGGTCTCGTCGCGCGAGACGTACGCGATCAGGTCCTCGAAAGTGAAGGCCCAGTTCGAGAGCCTTCCATCGAACCATACTTCTCCGTTCACGCGCGTCACGAGCCGCAGGTTGTCCACGCTCGGCAACTCGTCGGCAGTCACCAGGCACGGTCCCATGATCTTCGAGGTTTCGAAGTCCTTCGCCTTGGCCGGCCCCATGCGCAGGCTCAGCTCCGCAGGCTGGATGTCGCGCAGTCCCAGGTCGTTGAAGATCGTGTAGCCCGCGATGTGCTGCTTCGCCTGGTCGGCCGGTATGTCCTTGCCCCGCTTGCCGATGTACGCACCCAGCTCGAACTCGTAGTCGAGCTTCTGGCTGTATCGCGGCCAGCGTATCGGCTCGCGGTGCCCAGCTACCGCGGCGCGGCTCGGCTTCCAGAATATGGGCATGTTGCGCGCCGCTTCGGGCATGCGGTCCTTTTCCGCGATCTTGAAAAGGCGCTCCATGCCGAGGCGGTAGTGGTCGAGCAGCAGGATCCCGTCGCGTATCATGGGCGGGCGCGGGACCGGGGCGAGCCATCGGATCTCCGCTTCCTCGAACGCGAGCCGCTGGCCCTGAGGCCCCAGGGGCTGCGCCTCCGCCTGCAGCCGCTCGCCCGCATAGGCGAGCGCCTTGCCAGCCATCTCGCGCCCGCTGTCGCCCCCTTCGAGAAACCGGATCATGTCCGGCGGCACCAGCGCTTCGGCCTGCCTGAGCGCCGCGTTCGCATCCTGCGATTCGGAGAAATACGCGGTGCAGGCCGCTGTGAGATCCACGACTCTGTCATGCGCCAGGGCGCCGATGCGCTCGAATCTCCCCAGCTGCGTCTGCACCTCATAGCTCACCAGCTTCATGCGCGCGTTCCTTGCTCCGTGATACGTATAATCGATTTTCGCACGCAGCCGGAAGATACGGACGGTAGAAAAGCGGACGGTGGAAAAGCTCGTCATCACCAACTGTGCCACCGATTGCTCGATGTATCCGGAATGGGTGGATCGTTTCCATCGATCGGATACGCTCGCGCAGTCCGTGGAGGCCGCGTGGCGCGCCGGGGCGGCCATCGCACACATCCATGCGCCCCCGGGCGACTATCCGGCGTGGGCATCGCACACGCAAGCGATCCGCGACCGCTGCGGCATCATGATTCAGTACGGCATCTCGATTCAGACGATCGAGCAGCGCCGCGCGGTCATCGGCAACCGGCCCGAGATGATTTCGGTCGCCGTCGGCGCGCACAACCTGGTCTTCACGGGCCGCGATCTGCAGATGCTCCACCCCCGCGAGGAGCTCGCCGAGCTGATGCGCATGTGCCGCGACAACGGCGTCAAGCCCGAATTCGAGGTGTGCGCGCTGGGAGACCTCTGGCTGATCGACGATCTCGCCGGCAAGGGTCTCATCGAGCCTCCCCTCATGATGACCCTGTTCTTCGGCCGGCCGGGCGGCACGTGGTCGCCGCCCACCATCGAGGAGTTCATGCACCGGACGAAGCACCTGCCCGCGGGGACGATCTACATGACGAGCGTCACCGGCCCCGCGCACCTCACGCTGAGCACCATGGCCGTCATGACCGGCGGGCATGTGCGGGTGGGAACCGAGGACGAGCCGTACCTGAGCCGGGGCGTACTGGGCGACAACGCGGAGCACGTCGCGCGCATCGCCGGGATCGCCGGCCATTTCGGGCGGTCGGTGGCGACGGTGGATGAGGCGCGCGGCCTCCTCGGCATTTCGCGCTAGCGGGCGATCGCATGAAGGACGACACCCTCGGCCTCTATGACACGGCGGATCTCAGGGAAGCCGCGCGCCGACGGCTGCCACACGGGCTGTTCGAGTTCATGGACAGGGGCAACGACGACGACATCGCCATGCGCGACAACCGGCTCGCGCTGGAGGCGATCAAGCTCGTGCCGCGCGTGCTGGTGGACGTCTCACGGCGCAGCCAGGCGATCACGCTGTTCGGCAAGCGGCACGAGATGCCGATCATCGTTGCGCCAACCGGTTCGGCGGGCCTGGCATGGCACGAAGGGGAGCTGGCGCTCGCGCGCGCGGCGGCCGCCTACGGCATACCCTTTACGATGGCGGCGGGGTCGATGACGAAGCTGGAACGCGTTGCCGCCGAGGCCGGCGGGACGCTCTGGTTCCAGTTCTACATGTGGCCCGAGCGCTCGCTTTCCCATCAGCTGATCGCGCGCGCCCGCGACGCAGGCTTTGAAGCGCTCGTCTTCACGGTGGACACGCCCGTTGCGCCCGGACGGGAATACAACCTGCGCAATGGCTTCACCGTCCCCTTTCGCATGACCCGGCGCAACGTGCTGGACGTCCTCGGTCATCCGCGCTGGCTTTGCGGCGTACTGCTGCGCTACCTGCTGACCACCGGCATGCCGCGCTACGAGAATTTTCCCGCCAATACGCAAACGCGCATCACGGCGCTGCCGATGGGCAGATCGACGGCACTGAACGCCACGGTGACCTGGAACGACGTTCGCGAGTTGCGCAAGCTGTGGCCGGGCAAGCTGATCGTGAAGGGCATCCAGCACGCTCGCGATGCGGTCCTGGCCGCCGATAGCGGCGTTGATGCCGTTGTCCTGTCCAATCACGGCGGACGCGTGCTCGACAGCTCTCCGGCTACCATCTTCTCATTGCCTCAGGTGGTCGAGGCCGTGGGGAAGCGCATCACGGTCATCGTGGACAGCGGGTTCCGGCGCGGCAGCGACGTCGTCAAGGCCCTGGCGCTGGGCGCCGACGCGGTAATGGTCGGACGTGCGCCGCTGCACGGAACGGCGAGCGCCGGCGAGGCCGGCGCCCGGCGGGCGCTGCAGATCTATCGCGACGAGATCGATCGCGTGCTGGGACTGATCGGCTGCAGCAGCGTCGACGAGCTCGGCTCCGAGCACGTCGTCATGCCGGTGGCGAACGGCGCAGCCGCGGTTTCCTGATGCCGGCCGTCCGTCAGCGGCCGCCGGATGCGGCGCGCACGTTGATGGTCGATCTGCGCATTACTGCCCTGTGACTGGCGCTCGCTTCGACTACATCATCGTCGGCGCAGGCGCTGCGGGCTGCGTGCTCGCCAGCCGCTTGACCGCGCGCTCGGGGGTATCGGTCCTCCTGCTGTAGGCAGGCCGGAATACTCCGCCCGGATCCGAGCCCCCGGATATCGCCGATGTCTATCCCGCGTCGTACTTCAACAAGACGTATTTCTGGCCCGGGTTGAAGGCCCACTGGCGCAACTTCGGCAATTCGCCCGAGACCGCGCTGCCGCAGGGCCGAGTGGTGGGTGGCGGTGGCTCCGTGATGGGGATGATCGCGCTGCGCGGCACGGCAGCCGACTACGATGCCTGGGAGAAAGGCGGCGCGCGGGGTTGGGGATGGACGGACGTGCTGCCTTATTTTCGCAAGCTGGAAAGCGACTGGAACTTCAGGGGCGACTGCCACGGTGACGACGGACCGATGCCGGTGAGGCGCGTCGAGCGCGCGAGTTGGCCCCCGCTCGCCACCGCGGTCGCGCGCTTCGCAGGCAGCCGCGAACTTGCCTTCGTGGAGGACATGAATGCCGACTTGCGCAAGGCGGCGTGCTGGGTATCGCCGGCCTGCGCGTAGCGGATGCCTCCATCATGCCGAGCGTCGTGTCGGGCAACACCAACGTCCCGACCATCATGATCGCCGAGAAGATCGCTGCATCGCTGCGGGACGCCTCCTGATGGTCGCAGTGACGGGCCCAGCTCTCGGCGGATAGATAGGAATTTCAAACGGTTTCGTGATGAGCGACGATCTTCAGCTTGCGTGCCACAGCATGAATGTTTTCCCTCACCCTCGATCCCTCTCCCGGAGGGAGAGGGAAGGCAAGCTCCCTTCTCCCCCGGGGTGAGGCCGGGAATTCGCGGACCATGGTCCGCGCCGGCCGAACGGCATCGGCCTGCATGCCGATGCGCGCCCTGCAAGGGAAGGGGTGAGGATGAGGGTGAGCTGACGTCTTCAGTTCGTCTTGATTTTCGCCGCGGCGACGACCTTGCGCCATTTCGGAATCTCGCGCGCGATCAGCGCCGCGAATTCCTGCGGCGTGCTGTGCAGCGGTTCAAGTCCGAGCGACGCGAAGCGTTTGGCCGTCTCGGCCGATTTCAGCATCGCGACGATTGCAGCGTTTGCCTTGTTCACGATGGCCGCGGGCGTTTTCGGCGGAAACAGCATTCCGTACCACACGTCGAACGCGTAGTCGGGCACGCCGGCCTCCGCAATGGTCGGCACGTTCGGCAGTGCCTGGGATCGCGTGCTGCCGCTCACCGCAAGCGGACGGATGCTGCCGCGCTTCACGTGCGGCAGCACGGTCGCCACGCCCACGAGCAGCATCGGTATTTCGCCGCTGACGAGCGCGGTCATGCCTGGCCCCGTGCCTTTGTAGGGCACGTGCACCATGGAGATGCCCGCCAGCATCTGAAGCAGCTCGATTCCGAGATGCGATGCGCCGCCGTTTCCGCCGGAGCCGTAGTTCACCTTGCCGGGCCGGCTCTTCGCGAGCCCGATCAGCTCGCGCACGGATTTCGGCGGGAAAGAAGAGTGCGCGGCGAGCACAAAAGGCTGCTGCGCTGCCAGCGTTATCGGCGTGAATCCCTGCGGGTCGTACGGCAGCTTGCGAAAAAGCGCCGGCGTAAACGTGATATGTCCGACGCTGCCGAGGAGGATCGTGTGTCCGTCCGGCGCGGACTCGGCCACAATCGAAGCGCCGATGCTGCCGCCTGCGCCCGCTCGATTGTCGACCACCACATGCTGGCCCCAACCTTCCGTGAGCTGCTGGCCGATGTACCGCGCGACGATATCGGTGCCGCCTCCGGCGGATACCGGCACGACCAGTCTGATCGGCCGCGAGGGATAATCCGCGGCGCTCGAGCTTGCCCCCGTCGCGGGCGCGATGCCGAGCGTCATGCATGCGCCGAGCCCCGCCAGGACGCTGAGTACATTAGCCTTCATCGCCTGCCTCCTCTCGTTCTGAAGCGCGCTATACTCGGCACGCGCGCTTCGTCTTCGAAAGTATGACAATGGCAATCGGTGCTGCCCGGCGGGAGTCGGTGCCGCGGCTGGCGCGTGTCACGCACCGGGCCGATAGACTGCCGCATGGTTTTCCCTCCGCTATCGTTTGACATTACGGAACCCCGCTGCATCGATCACTCGTGCCTTGCCCGAAGTAACGGCAAGGAGTCTAAGCTTCCCGGCTTCCACGTGCGGCAGCGTCGTGATCAGGTCCGTGAAGCCGACCGATACCTCCCCGGCCACGAGCGCGGTAATGCCCGGGATGCTGCCGCGATACTGGACCGGCACCATTTTTGTTTTGCTGAGGTACTCGAAGAAAGCACCGGCAAGTGACTGCGCGCCTCCGACTCCGCCCGTCGGATAAAGGAGCTCCTTGGGACGCGCCTTGGCAAAGGCGATCAGTTCTTTTACAGAGTGCACTGGTAGCGAGGGATGCACTACGAGGATATTCGGAACCGCACCTAGAAGCGCGATGGGAGCGAGCTCGCGCATGGGTGAAAAGGACATTTTCGGATTGAGAAGCTCTGCCGTGCTGAATGTGACCCCGGCCGTGCAAAGCGTATAGCCGTCCGGCGCCGCGCCTGCCGCGACTTCGGTGCCGATCATCCCTGCCGCACCCGGGCGGTTTTCCACGACGACCGGCTGCCCCCACGCTTCGTTCAGCTTCTGCGCGACGGTGCGGGCGTGAATGTCGGTCGGGCCTCCCGGCGTGTAGGGAACGATAATGCGAATCGTCCGAGCGGGGTACTCCTGTGCAACCGCATCGAGCGCAAATGAACCGGTTGCAATAGCGAACAACAGCAAACGAATGACTGTCGCCACGGCGGCCTACTTCTTCCCGAGGCCGATGGACTGAATCACCGGCAGCAGCCGCCTGCGCTCGTCTTCGAGGAAAGCCTGCGCTTTCTGCGGGCTGGAATCGAGCACCGGCTCGAAACCCGATTGCGTCAGCACTTCCTGGAACTTC
>WHTS01000162.1 GCA_009377585.1 Betaproteobacteria bacterium | reverse complement strand
GTGGCACATCGTGCCGGCGCGGGAAGCGCTTCGGTCGTCCTTGCCGCGCCCGGGAGGACCGCGGTGCGCTTCGCGTCGCGACGCGAGTGGCGAATCAATCGACGGCGCACGCGTCCGAGCCGCAACTCAGGTCACGGTCGGCTTCGGCCAGCAGCTTGTCGTAGTCGGACGGCAAGGCGATCCTGCGCCCGACCACCGCCGGCGAGTAGCCCTGCAACCAGTAGGAATTGGTCGGATGCCCGCCGCCGGCCACGGTCAGGATCAGATTCTCGGGCCGGGCTGCGATCGGCCACGGATCGAGTTGGAGGCTCGCGCGCGTGGCCGGATTCGAATCCACCTCGATCCAGGAGACCGAGCCCGAGCGCGTGAGCGATGCCATCGGGATCTTCGAATGTTCCCAGAGAAAATCGCGCATCGACTTCTGCGTCCAGCCGAGCTCGGCCATGCGTTGCGCGACGATGTTAGGGATCATCAGCACGCCCGGCGTGCCGTCGGTCCAGCCGGGAACGCAATGCAGGTTCGGGGTGCGCAGGAAGTCCGCCATGCGGTGCATGCCCTGCAGCGCGTCCTCCTCGGCCGTTTCCTTTTTCGCGCTGCGCCGGCGGATGTTGGTCGCGCCGCTGGCAAAGGCGAGCGAGATGGAATTGGTAGCCGGCTCGAAGCCATGGCGCTCGGTGCCGTGCGCTATCCAGCCGGGCGGCGAGCCTTCCTCGTCTTCGGCGAAAACTGCGTTGGTGTAACGCATGCCGCCGTAGTTCGCCATCGCACCGGTGCCCGGCAGCGCGCCGCCGAGGTTCTGCTGCATGAGGCGCAAAGCGCGGCCGATGCTGGCGCCGGCTGGCCGCTGCGGGTCCGGCCCCAGGCAGCCGAAACCGGAATTGAGACGGATCTGACGCCGGATCGGGCCGTTGACGATGACGACCGGGAAGGCGCTGCCCGAGGCCGCCTGCAGCTGGTCCGAATTGGTGCTCGGATCGAGAAACGCTTCGACCGCGGCCAGCAGCACCGGCAGGTATTCGGGCCGGCCGCCGGCCATGGCGAGCGCGAGCGCGCACGCTTCCACCGTGACGATGGCTCCGCGCGGCGGCATCTTGCCGAGCACCAGCGATTCGGGCGCGGCCGCACCGCGCAGGATCCATTGCACCCGTTGCGGCGTCGGCAGCCACAGCGGCAGTCCGTCGCCCCACAGGTTGCTGATGGCGAGATGATTGAAGCGCGTCAGCGCCTGCTCGTAATCCGCTGCCTCGATCGTGACCATGCGACCGCGCTCGGCCGCGGTCTCGGCGGAATCGAGCTTCCAGCGCGTCAATCCCTCGTAGAACTCCTGCTTGCGCGCCTTGACCGGCGCGATGTCGCTCTCCGGCAGGAAGATCGGCATGGGAAAGGTGACCATCGCCCCCGCCGGGGCGAGCCCGAGCCCGGCAACCGCGTTACGGAATACGCCGACGAAATCGGCGCGTCCCAGCGTGACGGTCGGAATGCCTGCTGCTTCGAGCCGAGCGGCTGCACGGCCGCATGCTGTGGCGCAGGACCCTCAAGAGGCGTTGCCGACGATGACGGCGTCCACCCCCGCCTGCTGCACCAGCGCGCAGGTCGCGTCCTTCGGGATTTCGGCATTGCCTTGCGGAAAGGCGTCGATCGGCAGAACGCGCGCACCGGGGAAGTCGGACTCGAGCAGCGACTTGAGCAGCGGCAGCATGCGATGGGCTTGCCACTGCTCGTTGCTGAGAAAGCCGATCGTCTTGCCGTCGAGCGTGCCGACGCGCGCCGCGTGCGGCTGGCTTACCGCGATCGTTCCAGAGGGATCGTGAAATTCGATGCGCATGCTTGGTTCTCCGGGGCGGTCTGATACCGCGCGACTACACTATTGAGCTCCCCTCTCCCTTCGGGAGAGGGGCTGGGGGGTGAGCCCGGGAACTCGCGGACCATGGTCCGCGCCGGGCGAACGGCATCGGCCTGCATGCCGATGCGCGCACTGCAAGTGAGGGAAGTCGCGAGCACGACGCGTAATTTTCCCTCACCCTCGATCCCTCTCCCAAAGGGCCCGGAGGGAGAGGGAAGACAACCAATAGCCCTTGGGACAATCATACAGGGGGCCGTGAGGGAAGCGAGCTGTAAAGAATTTGGCGGAAGCTCGCTATGATCAGGATTTGCGGCTCGCGCTCCAGGCGTTCGAGCTCGAACCGGTCTTCATCACGCCTTCGATGCGCTCGCCGTTCACGCGTCCGCTGTACTGCACGCCGCCCGCGCTGAACACGAGCCGATCGCCGCTGAGCTTGACATTGCTCAGCTTGAGCTCGCGGCCGTTGGCATTGAGCGTGCCGGCGACCATCTGGAACTGCTGTTCGAGCGTGAGCGTGCCCTGCGGCGTTTTCCACGTGCCCGCAACCTTGGCCGGAACGATCCATAGGTAGGCCGTGCAATAGCTGGTGCAGCCTTCCTCCGTGGTCGCGGTGGCCGACTCGTCCCACTTCCAATCGCCCATCGTGAACGAATTCGACACCACACGCGTGCCCGGTTTCATTTCGAGCAGTTTCGGGCGCAGCTTCAGGTTGATGTCCGGCAGCAGGAACATCGTGATGACGGTGGCGTCGGAGAAATCGGTCTCGAACAGATCGGCGCGCTTGAACTCCGCCTTGCCCGAGACGCCGGCCTTTTCGGCGTTGCGTTTGGAGAGCTCGACCATGTCCGGGTTGTATTCGATGCCGAGGGCGGTCGTGCCGCGCTTGGCTGCGGTGATGACGGTGCGCCCGTCGCCGGAGCCGAGATCCACGAGCGTATCCTGAGGCGTGACCTTGCCGAGCGCCAGCATCCTGTCGACCAGGGCTTGCGGCGTCGGCACCCAGATCACGTCCTTGCCGTGCTGGCCGACCTGCGGTTCGTACTCGGCTTTGGGGCCGGTGGTCTGAGCACAGGCGACGGTGGCCGCGGCGATGAGGCATCCGAGGGCGAAATGATGGCGTATGAGCGGGGTCATGGCGTCTCCGGTGTGGTAGCGGTGCGAGGCAGTGCATGGCCGCCGTCGCTTACGCCGCATCTTAACCAAAGGCGGGCTTTTCGCCGAAGCACTGTGTCGAAATATTTCGGCTGACAGGGCGCCGGCACGCACCGAGCGTGTCGCCCTGGGCGCCCGGACCGTTGCTGCGCCGCCTGATCCAGTCGGCGGTCCGCGAGGCGACCCGTAATTTGCCGCAATCGCGCTAGCGTCCTGAGTCAGAAGTTCGTCACCCCCGCGAACGCGGGGGTCCAGGCGGAGTCTTGTTCTGGATTCCCGCTTGCGCGGGAAGTCGCTTCCGCCATAGCGGGAGGTCGCTCGCGCCAGAACGCGAGCGACAAATTACAACGAATTTACGATTCACCGCACTAGCGCTGGACCTTGATGCCTGCCGTCTTCACCACGTTGGCCCACTTCTGGCGGTCGTCCACCATCGACTTGGCGAACGAATCCGGCGTACGCGGGATGGGGTCCGCACCCCGGCTGGAGAGCAACTTGGAGAGCTCCGGGGTTTTGAGCGCCGCGTTGATATCGCTATTGATGCGCTCCACCAACGGGCGCGGCATGTTGCGCGGACCGATCACGCCATACCAGCCCGAAACCTCGAACGCGGGCAGTCCCGCCTCCTTGATGGTCGGCACGTCGGGAAGTGCCGAGGCGCGCTGCGGCGTGGTGACCCCGAGCGCACGCAAGCGTCCGGACTTGATGTAGTTGATCGACGACGGCACCGATGGGAATGCGAACTGCAGGTGGCCGCCGATCAGGTCGATCAGCGCGAGGCTTTGCCCCTTGTAAGGAATGTGCGCGTACTCGACCTTGCCCAGGATCTTGAACAGCTCCGCCGACATGTGGCTGGGCGAGCCGACGCCGGAGGTCCCGTAGCTCAGCTCGCCGGGGCGCTTCTTCGCCAGCGCGATGAACTCGGGCACCGAGCGCACCGGCAGCGACGGATGCACCACCATGATGTTCGGCACCATGGCCACGATCGCGATCGGGGTGAAGTCGCGCACCGGGTCGAACGGCAGCTTCGGATAGATCGAGGCGTTGATGACGAAGCCTTCGGGAATCATCTGGATGGTGTGGCCGTCGGGCGCTGCTGCGGCGGTGATCTCGCCCGCGATGATGTGGTTGGCCCCCGGCCTCGGATCGATCAGCACCTGCTGCGAATATTTTTCCGCGATCTTGTTGCCCAATGCGCGCGCGATGATCTCGGTGGCGCCGCCCGGCGCGGCGCCGACCAGGAATCGCACCGGCTTGGTGGGGTAGTCGGATTGCCCCAGCGCGACGGCCGGGGCGGCCAGGCAGCCTGCCAGCGAGGCTGCGATGCACCGCTTGCGCGTTCCCATGGTTTCCTCCTCCTTGTCCCGGGCAGGCCGCGTGTCGCCGGCTGGCCGATGGAGCCAACACTGTACTGGACCGCGTTCCGGCCCGAAAGGGGCCCGGAAAGCCCGTTGCGGCAATAGCCCGGGACAGCGGTGTCTCGTGGGCGATCGGACGGCAACTCGGGCCAGCGGTTGGCTGATCACTATCGCGACTGTCCCGTAAGGGGCGTCGCGCATCACGCATGAAGCTCCAAAAATGCGATCGCCATGCCGAATTCGGGCGGGTCAAGGGCACCCGCAGAACCTGATCTTGAGTTTGCTTAGGGCGCGGTACGCGCATAGACTGGTTCTATTGTGACGGTTCCTACCTCGGCATCAATGCGCGCCCTGGCCGTGCGATTGCTCGCCGCGGAAAGATCGCGCACGCCGGTTTCCAACCAGCACTTATACGAAGCGGTGCGGGTCTGCGAAAAGCTGCGCCTTTCCCTGACGCGTTTCGCCGGCGCAGACGGCTTCGCATCGCTCCTGAGGCGGAGCCTCGCCCTGGCGCGGGCGGAGGCCCCTTCGCTCGACCGAATCGCGGTCAATTCCGACTGCTCCATGGATGGACTCGAAGCGCTTGCGGCCGATGAGGCCGACGGTGGGGCCGAGGCGGCGGTCGCACTGGCAGCCCACCTGCTGGGGCTGCTGGTGACATTCATCGGCGAACCGCTGACGCTGCGCCTGGTGCGCGAAAGTTGGCCCGACGCATCGTTCGATGCGTAGAGAGAAGTAGAGAGAAGGATCGAAACTTTCTATGAGCACGCGTCGCAAAAAAAACGAGCCGGGGCCGGATCGACGACAAGACCGGGTGAAGATTCGCCAACTGCCCGCCGGTGTGCCGGGCCTGGATGAGATCCTCGGCGGCGGGCTGCCCGAATACTCCTTCAACATCATCGCGGGCGCGCCCGGCTGCGGCAAGACGACATTGGCGCATCAAATCATGTTCGCCAACGCCAGCGCAACGACCCCGGCGATCTACTTCACCGTCCTGGGCGAGCCGGCCATCAAGATGCTGCGCTACCAGCAGCAGTTCGACTTCTTCGATCAGTCCAAGATGGACGGATCAAAACCGGCGATCCGTTTCGTCAACTTGAGCCAGATCGTCCTGGAGAAAGACCTCGGTGCCGTTCTCGACGAGATCATCGAGCAGGTCGAGGCGATCCATGCCCGGATTGTCGTGGTCGATTCTTTTCGCACCGTGGTCCGCAAGGCCCAGTCCGAAGCGGCCGCGGGGAAGACGAGCGAAATGGAGCTCCAGGGCTTCGTCCAGCGCCTGGCCCTGCACCTGACCAGTTGGCAAGCCACCACGTTCCTCATCGGCGAATACGTCGAAGGCGAGCTGCGCGACAACCCGGTCTTCACCGTCGCCGACGGTCTGCTCTGGCTTTACCAGAGCGTCGAGCGCAACTCGATCGTACGCAAAATGCAGGTCATGAAGATGCGCGGCCAGGAGTCGGTGCCGGGCATGCACACCTTTCGCATCAGCGGCGCCGGCGTGCAGACCTTCCCGCGCACCTTCGGGCTCAGCGAAGAAACGGGCCACGTCAAGGGCAAGCGGCGTCTTTCCACCGGCATCGCCAGGCTCGACGAGATGCTGCATGGCGGCATCCCCGAAGGCGAGAGCCTGCTCCTGGCCGGCCCTTCCGGCTCGGGCAAGTCGACGCTCGGCATGCAGTTCATCGACGAGGGTCTGCGCCAGGGCGAGCCCGGCATCGTCGCCATCTTCGAAGAGTTGCCCATCGAGCACGTCCAGCGGGCGAGAATGTTCGGCATTAACTTCGACAAGCCTCAGAAAGACGGCAAGCTAAAGCTCATCTACCTGCGCCCGCTGGATCTTTCCGTCGATGAGACCGTCCACGAGATCGTCAAGTCCGTAAAACAGATCGGCGCCAGGCGGCTGGTCATCGACTCACTGGTCGGCTTCGAGATGGCGCTGGCCCCGGGCTTTCGCGAAGACTTCCGCGAGTCGCTCTATCGCATGATCGCCGCCCTCACCCGATTGGGCGTGACCATCATCAGCACCGTCGAGATCGAGGAAGACTTCACCTCGATGGACCTGAGCAAGTTCACCGTCTCGTTCCTGGCCGACGACATCCTGCGCATGCGCTACGTCTCGATCAACGGCCAGTTGCGCAAGATGCTGATGGTGGTGAAGATGCGCCGCAGCCCGCACTCGATCGACATGCACGAATACCAGATAACCCGGAAAGGCCTGGTCATCGGCGAGCCGCTGCGCGGCTACCGCGGCCTCACCAGCGGCATTCCCGAACCGTGGTCGGTCGAATCCGGGCAAAATGATCCCACGCTGCGACAGGACCGTCCGACCCAGCCCGCGACCGGGCTTCCTCGTAAGCGCCCAAGGAAAAAACGATGACTGACCCCTCGGGACAGGCGGGAGAGGGGGACTTCGAGCGGCAACTGCGTGAAATGAACGAGGCGCTCCTGGTGTCCTCGGTCCACCAGCACGAGCTCACCGAAAAGGCGCAGCGGGCCGAGGCGGCGGCAGGCCACGAGATCATCGAGCGCAAGCGGGCGCAATCGCTGCTCCAGTATCAAAAGGAAGCGCTGGAATTGCTGCTCAAGGGTGAGCCTCTCGAGCGGGTGCTCGATTTCCTGGCGCGCTCGATGGAGAGCCAATCGCAGGGCAAGTTCCTGGTCACCATTCATCTGCTGGAGGCCGACGGCCACCATTTCGGCTACGTCGCGGCGCCCAGCTTGCCGGCGCGTTACGCACAGGCGACCCGGGGAATGGACGCGCGCCTGGAGTTGGGTGTGTGCAGCTCGGCCGTGGTGTCTCACAAGCCGACGATCGTGCGCGATTTCGCGCTGGAGGCGCGTTGGCCTGCGTTCAGCGCCGACATGGTTTCGCTCGGATTGCGGGGTTGTTTCACCACGCCCATCGTGTCGCCCCTCCCCGACCAGAGAATTCTGGGCACTTTCGCCATCTACTATCGCGAGCCGGGCGACCCCAGCCCGCACGATCGGCAGCTGGTGGATTTCGTGACCCACACGGTAGCCCTCGCGATCGACCGCAAGCAGATCGAGCAGGCGCTGCGCGAAAGCGAGGAGCGTTTTCGCACGCTGGCCGACAACATGTCCCAGTTCGCCTGGATCGCCGATGCCCAGGGCGGGATCTACTGGTACAACCAGCGCTGGTACGACTACACCGGGACCACGCCGGAGCAGATGCAGGGGCGGGGCTGGAAGGCGGTTCATCATCCCGATCACGTCGATCGCGTGGTCCGGGGCCTCCAGCATTCATGGGACAGCGGCGAGCCTTGGGAGGACACCTACCCGCTCCGCGGCAAGGATGGCGAGTACCGCTGGTTCCTTTCACACGCACGTCCCATCCGCGACGAACAGGGCAACGTGCTGCGCTGGTTCGGAACCAATACCGACGTGACCGAGCAGCGCGAGCTGGAGAGCCTGACCAGGCTGCAGTCCGAGCAACTGGCTGGCGAATCGCGCCGCAAGGACGAGTTCCTGGCCATGCTCAGCCACGAACTGCGCAACCCCCTGGCCCCCATCCGCACCGCGGTTCATCTTCTCAAGTTGCATGAGCGCGGCAGCGAAAATTCGATCCAGCAGCGGGCGCGGGAGATCATCGAGCGCCAAGTCAACAACATGACCAAGCTGATCGGCGATCTGCTGGAGGTCTCGCGCGTGGTCAGCGGCAGAATCCGGCTCAATCAGACTATTCTGGATCTCAGCCAAGTCGTGAAGCATGCGATCGAGACCGTCACGCCGCTGCTCGAGCAGCACCGGCACGAACTGGTCTTGCATCGGTGCAATGACCCGATCTGGGCGCATGCGGATGCCACTCGCATGGAAGAGGTGCTCATCAACCTCCTGAACAACGCGGCGAAGTACACGCCCGACGGCGGGCGCATAGAGGTCTGGTGCGAGGGCACTTCTGGCGGCCAGTTCGTCCAGGTGCGGGTCCGCGACAACGGCATTGGGATCGATGAGAAACAGCTGCCGCACATCTTTGACTTGTTCACGCAAGCCGACCGTTCGCTGGCCCGCAGTGCTGGGGGGCTGGGCATCGGCCTGTCATTGGCGCATCGGCTGGTCGAACTGCACGGCGGAACTGTTGAAGCGCACTCTCCTGCGACGGGAAGCGAAGTTGGAAGCGAGTTCATCGTCAAGCTGCCGCTGGCCGCCTCGCCGATTGGGGAGGCTCAATTACTGCCGGACGAGCGCGCGCGCAACCCTGACGGAATGCGCGTGCTGGTCGTCGATGACAACATCGACCTGGTGCTGATGCTTTCCAGCGCATTGCGAAAGAAGGGCTACGCGGTGCAGGTGGCCTACACCGGCCCCAACGGGCTGGAGGTTGCCCGGCAGTGGCGGCCGGATGTGGTGCTGCTCGACATCGGCCTGCCGGGGCTGGACGGTTACGACGTCGCCCGGCGGCTGCGGACGATGCCACTCGGTGAGGCGGACGGGGGCGAGACGTTCCCGGGGCGGATCATCGCGGTAACCGGCCACGCCCGGGACATCGACATCATCCGGGCCGGTGAGGCTGGTTTCGATGCTCACTTGGTGAAACCCTTCGACTTCGATGAGCTCGAAAAATTGATGACGTCCGCGCGGAAATAAGAAGGTGGGCGCGGGTCGCGGAAAGTTGGTC
This sequence comes from Betaproteobacteria bacterium, assembly GCA_009377585.1. Lineage (NCBI taxonomy): Bacteria > Pseudomonadati > Pseudomonadota > Betaproteobacteria > Betaproteobacteria bacterium. Next base: position 1,533 of record WHTS01000162.1, on the reverse strand, counting down.
TCCCAATTGCGACGCTACGCAGAGCACCTGTGCCGTTCGAATGCTTCCATCGGAGGCGGGGGCCCCGGGAGAACCAAGCAGTCCTATGGATTCCCGCCTGCGCGGGAAAGACTTGCTCGGAATATCCCGGGGCTTACTTGAGGTTACGAGCGGCGGCGCCGATCACCTGCACGCCGGCCCACTCCTCGAAGTAGGTGATGAGCGTGGACGAATCGCGCTTGGCGCCGCCGTGGTTCACGCCGTAGCCCCACAACTGCCTTGCCATGTTGCCGAGGAACATCGTCACGCCGAGCCGTTCGGCCTCCTTCATGCACAGGGTGATGTCCTTGTACGTGATCTCCATGTTGCTGCCGTAGTCGAACGTGCGCGGCAGCACGGCACGCGGCATCTTGCGCAAGGTGCAATCGTTGGCGCCGGTGCTGTCGTTGATGACTCGTACCATGGCGTCCGGGTCGAGACCGGCTTTCGCGCCGAGGACGAAGGCTTCGTAAGTGGCTGCGGTCGAGATCTGCGACAGCAGGTTGTTCACGAGCTTCATCATCTGCGCCTGGCCGGAGCGAGCGCCCATGTAGTGCACCTTGCCGACGCATTCGAGCAGTCCCGCCACCCGGGTGAACGCCGCCTCGTCGCCGGATACGATCACCGACAGCTTGCCTTCGCCCGCCCGCTGCACGCCGCCGCTCACCGGCGCATCGAGCAGATGCACCTTGCGTTGCGCCAGCTCGTTGCCGAGCGTCTCGGCGAACTCCGGTCCGGTGGTCGACATGTCGACCACGATTTCGAGCGCGCCGCCCTGAGTGAGACCGCTGGGACCGGTGAGCACTTCGCGCACCGCGTCGAGGTTCGGCAGGCACGTGAAGACGACACCCGCTTCGGCGGCGACCTCGCGCGGCGAACCGGCCGCACGGGCGCCCGCATCCTGCAATCCCCGCATCGCGGCGGCCGAGATGTCGTGGACGATGAGATGATTGCCGGCATCGAGCAGACGGCGCGCGATCGGTGCGCCCATCTTGCCGGCGCCGATGAATCCGAGCCTGGGTTTGGAATCGGCTGGGCTCATGTTCCTCCTTCTCGCATGAAACGCACGGCGCAGGCGCGATTGAATGCGGCGCCGCTGCCGCGACATGCTGTCCAGTGTATCAGCGCGACTCGTGCGTGTGCGGCGCGATTGCGATCGAGCGCGGCAGCGAAATCAGCGACCGCGACCCGCGCTGGCGCCGGAGCGTTTTGCGCTGCCGCTGGCTGCACCGGATGTGGCCGCGCCGGTTGCCGACGGTGCACTTCCCGGCGTGGCGGTCGCAGCGCCGGGTGCTGCAGTGGTTGCCCCGGGTGTCGCTGTCGTAGTGCCCGGTGTGGCGGTTGTCGTGCCGGGCGTGGCGGTCGTGGTGTCGGGAGTCGCTGTGGTCGTGCCCGGTGTGGCGGTCGTGGCGTCCGGAGTCGCCGTGGTCGTGCCCGGTGTGGCGGTCGTGGCGTCCGGAGTCGCCGTGGTCGTGCCGGGCGTGGCGGTCGTGGTCCCCGGAGTCGCCGTGGTGG
>WHTS01000161.1 GCA_009377585.1 Betaproteobacteria bacterium | reverse complement strand
TTAGCGCGGGCTGGTCGACTGCGAGCCGGAGCGCCGCCTTCGTGAAGCTCCCCGCCTCGGCCACGGCAACGAAGTACTGGAGCTGCTTGAAGTCCAAGGTTCTGCAATTCCAATTTGGAATATCAGCTAGTCTACCAGCCGCTTCGGAGAGCCCGCGTCCGGTTCTTATAATGGCCGCATCGATGCGCCGTGCCGGCCGCGGCGCACACCAACGACCAGGAAACGGAGAGCGCAACGGTGAATATCCTTGTTCGCATCGCACTGGCTGTCGCGTTCGGCGCGGGCGTTCCGCTCGCGCATGCCGACGACTATCCGTCGAAACCAGTGCGCTTCATCATTGCCTTTCCCCCCGGCGGCAATGCCGACCTCATGGGACGGCTCGCGGCCCAGAAGCTCACCGAGGGGCTCGCCGAGCTGGAAAAGCTGGACAGCTTTTCGATATCCCTCTGAGCTCGACATGAATACTCCCACCGATGGCAAGTCGATTCAGGCCGAAAGCCCCACTGCACGCATCGCGGCGATCATCGCCGGCATAACATCGGAATCGCTCGATGAGCAAGCGTTCGCCGCAGCCAAGCTCCTGATCGCCGACGGCATCGCAGTCGCCCTGGCCGGAAGCGTCGAAGATGCGCCGCAGATCGTCGCCGCACACGTGCACGACATGGGCTGCCGCAGCCAAGCGTCGGTCTGGAGCTTCGGCTTCAAGACCACATCCGCGCAGGCCGCCTTCGCCAATGCCGTCTCGATGCACGTGCTCGACTTCGAGCCGATGTCGAGTCCGCCCACGCACGCCCTTTCGCCCACGCTTCCGGTGGCGCTGGCGCTAGGGGAAATGCTGCAGGCGCCGGGGCGCGAGATCGTGACCGCCTGTGCAAAAGGTTTCGAGATGCAGGGACGGGTGCTGCTCGCTTCGAGCCACGATCGCGGCGCGCTCGCCTTCCATACACCGGGCGTGGTCGGCGTCATGGGCTCGGCAGTGGCCGCTTCGCACCTGCTCGGCCTGCAGCCGCAGCAGATTCAGCACGCGCTTGGCATCGCTGCGTCGCGCTGCGCCGGACTTTCCGCAAACACCGGCTCGATGGTGAAGTGTACGCATTGCGGCAACGTGGCAATCGCAGGGCTCGAGGCGGGGCTGCTCGCCAAGCGCGGTTTCACCGCCAATCCCGCCATCTTCGAAGCCAAGGCCGGCTACGTCGAGACGTTCTTTCCGAAGCATTTCGATTACGAGGCCCTGTTCGCGTTCGGACGGCCGTACCGTTTCGTCGATCCCGGGATGGCGATCAAGTTCTATCCTTCGAAATACCCGACTCATTTCGGCATCGCCGCGGCGACGGCTTTGCGCAAGCGCATCGCCGATCCGAGTGCCATCGAGCGGGTGCACATCGACATCCCCGAGATCGTGGACGCTGATCGGCCCAGGCCCAGGTCGGGTCTCGAAGGCAAGTTCAGCTTCCAGTACACCGTGGCTGCGGCGCTGCTCGATGGCCGCGTGGGCATCGATACGTTCACCGACGATCGCAGGTTTCGCGCCGACATGGTGGGGCTGCTCGACCGTATTCAGCTGACGCGCGATCCGAGCCGCTCCCGGGATACGCGCAACATGCAGGTGGAGGTGAGCGTCGTGTTGCGCGACGGCGCGACGCACAAGGAAGTGTGTGCGCGTCCGCCTGGTTCCTGGGGCGCGCCGATCGATCGGGAAAGCCATCGCGACAAGCTGCGGAGCTGCCTCGGCGTGCGGCTCTCCGACGCGGACGCGGCTACCTTGATCGAGCTGCTGGACCGCCTCGAGCAGCTCGAGGCCGGCGACATTCAGCGCCTCATGGGGCTGCTGCGCGGTCCCGCGCGTCCGAGTTGAACCGGAGCGTCATGCGTGCGGCTTGCAGCTAGCTTCACCGTCGACGCCCGAGATGAGCATGGGCCGCGAAAGCCCAACCACCCCATTCGAGTGCCTGATGACAAGGAGCGGATATGAGCGGCAAGCGTGAGATGTCGATGCTGATCGTGGGCGACGTATTCGTGCTGCGCGACGATCCCCCCAGCGTATTCAGGCACGTGCAGGAGCTGATGCGCTCGGCCGACTTTCTGCTCGGCAACCTGGAGGGCTCGGTCTGCGACACGGGCAAGGCCGTGGACAAGCGCGGCGCCGAGGCATGGAAAGCAGATTCGCGCCAGCTCTCCGCCATCGAAGCGGCCGGGTTTCATGCCATGAACGTGGCCAACAACCACATGATGGATTTCGGCCCGGAGGCGATGCTCGCGACCGTCGACAACCTCGACCGGATCGGAATCGAGCACTGCGGCGGCGGCCGCAACTTCGATGCAGCGCATGCGCCGGCGATCGTGGAGCGCGGCGGCTGCAAGGTGGCAATGCTCGGATACACATGCGTGTTCATGGACAAGTGGGCAGCGCGCCCCGACAGCCCCGGTCTCGCGGTGGTCGGCGCACGAACGTCGTACGAGGCGCCGAAGCGGGTGTTCGAGACACCGGGGTCGCCGCCGATCATCCATACCTGGGCGATCGCCGAGCACAAGGCGCAGCTCGCCAAGGACATCTCGGCTGCCCGCGCTCGCGCCGACATCGTGATCTGCACCTTCCACTGGGGCGTGTCCTCCGGGTTCAGGCACCTGACCGAATACCAGGTCGAGCTCGGCCGGTTCGCGATCGATTCGGGCGCAGACCTGGTGTTCGGTCACCATCCGCACCTGCTGCAGGGGATCGAAGTGCATAACGGCCGCGCCATCTTCTATTCACTCGGCAACTTCACCTTCGCGCGTCACCGGCCGCACAAAGGACACGAGTACGAGACCGGCATGGTCCGGTGCAGCATTCGTGACCGCAAGATCTGCGCGGTCGACTTCCTGCCCGCACGCTGCGATGAGAGCCTCGAGCCCCGCGTGCTGAACATCGAGGAGGGCCGCGACGTAGTCGAGCTGGTCAAAGCCCGCTCGGCAGATTTCGGTGCGACCTTCGTTGCAGGCGAAGACTGCCTGCAGGTCGTGGCCGACTCGGCGACTGGCGTCGAGCGCTCGAAAGCGGCGTAAGCTCTCTCTGACCCTTGTATGAGTGTCCCGACGAGCATGGACGAGTTCGAATTCTTCCTCCGCAAGGAATGGTCCGACGGCTTCCCTGTCGTCACACCGACCGAGCAACGTGTTCAGTGGATGCTGGGTGGCACGAAATGCGATCCGGAGGAAGTCATCGGTCACGTGCCGCCCGCAGGAGAAGTCATGAGCGTTCGCGATGTAGCGATACATGCGCTCATGGCCGGCTGCGCACCCGAGTATCTGCCTGCGGTAATAGGCGCGATGCGTCTCATCCTGCGCGAGGAGTTCAACATGGGCGGGGTGCAGTGCACGATGCACGGCGTCGCCCCGCTCATGATCATCAATGGTCCGCATTCGGAGAAGATCGGCCTGAATGGCGGCAACGGCTGCTTCGGCCCCGGATTTCGTGCCAATGCCACGATCGGCCGGGCGGTGCGTCTGCTACTGATGAACCTGGGCGCGGGGCTCGCCGGTAAAGCATCGGCGACGGTCTTCGCCTCGCCCATTCGCTACACTGCCTGCCTCACCGAGAATATCGCTCATTCGCCATGGGAGACACTCGCAGTTTCGCGCGGGTATTGCGCAGCGGACAACGTGATTGCCTGCGCGATGGTGGAAAGCCCGCGGCTCCATTTCGATGACGTAAGCACGCAACCGGAGCGCCTGCTGCGTGGTATTGCGGACTCCATGACTTCTACAGGCTCGTGGAACATGTGGTTCAGCTCCGACGTCGTGGTCGCGATGACGCCGCAGCACGCGGGATTGTGCGCAGCGGCGGGAATGAGCCGGAAAGAGGTGCAGCAGCGCCTGTGGGAGCTGGCCGAACGGCCGCAAGGGAACCTGAAGCGCGGCGGAAACTGGCGACCCGAACGTGCGCGCGCGATGGGCCTCGATCCGGACGATGACGAGCAGCCCATCAAGGCAGTAAAAGACGTGAACCGCCTGCACCTGATCGTTGCGGGTGGCATAGGCCCGATTACCGCCGTGTGCCACGGCTGGAATGAATCCAGCCGCGCGGTGCATGGAAGGTATGAAGCGTGAAACAGAGATCACAAGCGCAGTCACTTCCTTCACCGGCCATGTGCATGCAAGGTATGGACCGTGAAGCAGAAACCATAGCCCTCGTAAGCGCTCATATTGAAATTCCGGAAAGCGGTTGACAAGCCGCTTTCCGCACGACGCTCCCCTCTCCCTCCGGGAGAGGGGCTGGGGGGTGAGGCCGGGAATTCGCGGACCATGGTCCGCGCCGGCCGAACGGCATCGGCCTGCATGCCGATGCGCGCACTGCAAGTGAGGGAATCGAGCGTCAAGCACTTACCGAAAGCTCGATAATTGAGCGCTTACATAGTTTTGCGAGGAGATCGAGATGTCCGACGAGTTACCGTTCATAGACCCGACACGCGGCGGCAGCAAGGTGCGGCTTCAGCGCGCGCCGCGCCCGATGGACCTTGCGGGCAAAGTGGTGGGCCTGCTCGACAACACCAAGGAGCAGGGAGACCTCATACTCGCGGCGGTAGGCGAGGGACTGCGCGAGCGTCACGGTGTCGCCAAGGTGGTCAGCCGGCGCAAGGCGTTTTTCTCCAGACCTGCCGATCCCGCGCTTCTGGATGAGATGGCGAACGAGGTGCAGGTTGCCGTAGCAGCTCTCGGCGGATGAGGGTCCTGCACGTTGTGCAGTGTGCACGACACGGTCGAGTTCGAGAAGCGCGGGATACCGGCAACCGTCATTTTGACGGGCGTATTCACCAACGCGGCCATCCATCAGTTCCGCGCTCGCGGGCTTGAAGGACACCCGTTCATCGAGTTGCCCCATCCGGTCAGCAATCTGACCGCGGAGCAGATGCGTGAGCTGACGCTGCGCTACGTGGACGAGATCGCACGGCAGCTGACGAGCCGATAGGTTGTCGTGCGAGGCCACTCCCACGCCGCCAACACAGCATGGCCTGGCTCGCCGCCAGTGTGGTGAATCGTAAATTCGTCGTAATTCGTCATTCCCGCGCACGCGGGAATCCAGAACGAGACTCCGCCTGGACCCCTGCGTTCGCGGGGGTGACGAACTTCTGAATTCATCCCGCCGTTGAAGCCGAGGAGGCGCGCAAGCGGGCCGTTCACGATGATCCAGGGTGCAGCCGAATTGGTTGTCGCCTGTATGCCCTGGAGGTTGAATCGGCGCTGCGCCACTGCTTCGACCGCGGCAATGACCACCGGCAGAAATTCCGGCTTGCAACCCGCCATTACGGCGTTGATCGCGATGGTTTCGATGCTGGCCTGCCCGAAACCGGGTGCAATGTGCGCGACGACCTCGTGCGGTGCCCGGTGAGTCATCCGCAATGCCCGCTCGACGCGGGCCGGCGTCGGCGCAACGAGCGGTAATCCGTCGCTCCAGCGGCGTTCGATGCACAGTTCCTGGAATGCGTCGAATTCGTCGGACACTTCGATCTGCTGCGCACGTCCTCCGTAGGCAGCAGGCCTGTCGCTGCGCCGCGTTTCGTCCTTCCCGCCGAGCGCGAGCCGGGCGATGTCATCGACGCAGCGCTCCGCGATCGCCCGCACTTCCTCACGGGTGTGCAGGCCGAAAGGATGCGGAACAACCGCGATCGGCGTATCGGCTCCGCCGAGCGCCTCGAGCTGCGCACGCCCGAGCGGGATGAAAGAGGTCGAGCACACGACCATGGCCACTGCGCCGCGTTTTCTCGCTTCGATACTGTCGTGGACACTCCACGACGTGCAGCCGCCTCAGTCGCCCGAGCCGGTGATGACGAGATCGCACTTCCGGGCCATTTCGTCGAGAGCGCTTTCGGCTACCGGTATCGATGCCGAGCGCTTGCGATGGCGGATCACTGACGCGGCGCCGTAGCGCGCGACCAGAAGCTGCGCGAGATCGTCGGCGAGATGATTGAAATTGGGCTTCGAATTGTCGATGAAGCCGACGATCTTGCCCTGCAGCGAATCCAGCGCACGCCAGGGTGCGTGCGTCGCGGTGCCGATCGCAGCTGCGGGATCGAGAATGATCGTCTTGCTCATGCGATTCTCCTGCGCATTGTCCCGCCGCAGCGCCTTCATTGCTTGCCCTGCGCGCGGACGCTAGGGTCCTGGGTCAGAAGTTCGTCACCCCCGCGAACGCGGGGGTCCATGCGGGGTTTCGTTCTGGATTCCCGCTTGCGCGGGAATGACGATATACGACGAATTTTCGATTCACCAAAACTATTGATCGTTCCGTATTGGACGACAGTCCAATACGGACGCGACGCTCCCCTCTCCCCCCGGGAGAGGGGTTGGGGGGTGAGGCCGGGAATTCGCGGACCATGGTCCGCGCCGGCCGAACGGCATCGGCCTGCATGCCGATGCGCGCACTGCAAGTGAGGGACGAGCGTGACATGAAATAGGGAACGCTCGATAGATTGCGGCTATGTTAAGCGGAAGGCTTGCGCCGCTCCAAGCGCTTTGCCTTCGTTACCTGAATGGGGCTCTTCGCGTCGCCGAGCCTGCGAGCGCCTTTTCGACCACCGCTCGCTTGAGATGCGGCGCGAACATTTCGATGAACGCATACGTATAACCGCGAAGATAGTGGTTGCGCCGCATGCCGATGTGTATCGTATTCGGCGCGAACAGATGACTCGCGTCAATGGCGCGTAAGGCCTTGTCGCGCTTGCGGTCGTACGCCATCGCTGGAACGATGGCGATGCCGAGGCCGGATTCCACGTAAGTCTTGATCACGTCCGCGTCGATCGCGTTCAGCACGATGGTCGGCCGCAGGCCTTTGGCCTCGAACGCCCCGAGCGTTTTGGACCGACCGATAAAAGCGTAGTCGTAGGTGATGAGCGGATAACCTGCGAGCCTTTCCAGCGTGAGTCTCTTGGCCCTGAGCAGCGGATGGCGCACCGGTGTGAGAACGATACGCTGCAATTCGTAGCAAGGCAGCAATACCACTTCGGCAAGAGGATCCAGCGGCTCGGTCGCTATCGATACGTCGGCATTACCCGATGCGACGAGAAAGGACACTTCGGCCGGCGTGCCCTGCCTCAAGCTCAGCTGCACCTCCGGATAGCGTTGCTTGAACCGCCGTATGACGTCGGGCAACGCGTAGCGCGCCTGTGTATGCGTGGTGGCGACTGTGAGGCTGCCGTGATGTTCACCCGAGTGCTCCCGCGCCGCCTCCAGGACGGCGTGCGCGCTTTCCAGCGTACGTTCGGCGAGGGCCTGAATTTCGCTGCCCGCCGCGCTCAGTCGCACGAGACGCTTGCGGTTGCGCACGAACAGCTCCACGGCCAACTCCTGCTCCAGGAGTTGCAGTTGCCGGCTCAAAGCGGGCTGCGAAACGCCGAGCGTAATGGCTGCCTTCGAGATATTCAGATCGTTCCGGGCGACCGCGCTGAGGTAGCGCAACTGCTGCAGCGTCATGACGGTAAGTGCATAACCATAGGTTTGAATAATATAACTGTTCATTGTTGGCGTGCATAGCACCACGACCGTATAGTGGAGCCATACCGATGGAGGAAGAACGAAGATGATGATGCTCGAGTGGAAGGGCAAGCGGCTGCTTGCCTCCGCCGGCATAAACGTCCCGGCAGGCGTGGTGATTGCGCGCGAGTCGTCGATCGGCGCGGCGGTGGCTGAAGTGGCGACATTTCCGGTAGCTGTCAAAGCGCAGGTTCGTAGCGGCGGACGTGGCAAACAAGGCGGCGTCCGGCGCGTCGACGCGCAAGCGGATCTTGTGCCTGTTGTGCAAGCTATGCTCGACACCAGCTACGGCGGCGAATTGCCCGATGCGGTCCTGATCGAACCCTGGCTCCCGATCGAGCGCGAGTGCTATCTCTCGGTGGCAGTCGACGGCCGCGCCGAAGGCTACGTGGTCATGTACGCGCCTCGAGGCGGCATCGATATCGAAGACGGCCCTCCCCCCGCGCGCTACCCGGTAGGCGCGCCATGGAACTTCCGTGTCCACGCCTTACGGGCCGTGCTTCAAGAGGTCGAGAGCGACTATCAATGGCGCGAGAAAGTCGTCGTCCTTGCCCAGCGTCTCGTGCGGCTCGCGGCGATGCACGACTGCAGCACCATCGAGATCAATCCATTGGTGCAGCTCAGCGACGGCTCGGCGATCGCGGCCGACGCAAAGATCGCGCGCGACGAGTGGGCGCACTTTCGAAATGACGAAATCCGCCAGATGCGTGAAGCGGACAGGCGCCGAGCCGACCCGTTGCTGCGCGCTTCACTCGAGATGGGCCACATGTATGTGCGCCTGGATGGCGATATCGGGCTGATATCCGGGGGCGCGGGCATGACCATGGCGGCGATGGACATGATCGCGGCGAAGGGCGGACGACCTGCGTGCTTTCTCGATGCAAGCCCTGGGCCGACGTCGACGCGCGGCTATCGCCCGGCGCTCGCCATGCTCGATGCCGATCCGCAAGTGAAGGTGATCCTCGTCAGCGTGTTCGGCGGAGGCACCCAGATGCAGCGCGTGGCCAATTCGATGAAGGAGCTCATGGCCGAACGCAAGAGCAGCAAGCCCATGGTATTCCGCCTCGATGGCACGAACGTCGATCAGGTGCCGGCAATTCTCGATGAGTTCGGTGCCCACAATCACGCAACACTGGAGGAAGCCGTGGCGGAAGCCGTGCGTCTGGCGAGGAGCGCCACATGAGCATACTTCTGGACCGCAACAATCGCGTCCTCGTGCAGGGCGCGACGGGTCAGATGGGCACGTTTTTCGTCGAAGACGCGCGCAAGTACGGCACCACCATCGTCGCCGGTGTCTCTCCCGGGCGCGAGGGTACGACGGTCGGGGCAGACGTGCCGGTATTCGCCAATGTGCGTATCGCCTGCGCAGAAACCGGCGCCGACACGGCGATCGTCTTCGTTCCACCCGCTCTAGTGCTCGGTGCGATCATCGAGGCGATCGAGGCGGGCTGCCGGCTGGTGGTTGCGACGGCCGACGAGTTACCGGTTCTCGATACGATCGAGATCAGGGCTGCCGCACGTGCGAACGGCACGGCATTCGTGGGCCCCAATTCGCCTGGCCTGATATCGCCCGGAAAAGCGAAGCTCGGGTTCATGCCTTCCTTCTGTTATCGCGAAGGCAACGTCGGTGTGATCTCGCGCAGCGGATCGCTCTCCTACGAGGGTGCGAAGCGGTTGACGCGGGCCGGCATCGGTCAGTCCACGGTGATCGGCATCGGCGGCGATCCGGTGAAAGGCACGACGGCGGCCGAAGCGCTGGCGCTTTTCCATGCGGATCCCGCTACGACCGCGGTGCTCTACCTGGGCGAGATCGGCGGATCGGAAGAAATCTTCGTTGCGGAATACGCCGCGCGTGCCGATGCGAAACCGGTCGCCGCGCTCATCGTCGGGCAGACGGCTCCGCCCGGCAAGAAAATGGGCCACGCCGCCGCACTGATCGGCTCCAAAGCCGAAGGTCACGAAGCGAAGATCGCGATGCTGCGCGCGGCTGGCGTGCACGTTGCCAACGGCGCGGGCGAAGTCATGGCAGCGACTCGGCAGGCACTGGCGAACGCGCGAACCGCCAATACCAAAGACGCATGACATCGGAAACCGGTAGTGCGAAAGACGCATGATGCCCTCAACCGGCGATACGAAAGACGCAGGACACATGTTTACCCGAAGCGGCGCACACAGTCGAAACGACCCCGAGAGGAGAAAATGGAAATGAATGCATCGAGACTACTACCGCTGCTGGTGCTGGCGGCTACGGCAGCACCCGCGGTTGCCGCCGAGTCGACGTACCCGAACAGACCCATACGCGTCATCGTGGGCTTTCCGCCCTCGGGTTCTGCGGACATTTTTGCCCGATTGATGGGGCAGCAGCTGACCGATGCGTGGGGGCAATCGGTCGTTGTCGACAACCGTCCCGGTGCCGGAAGCACGATGGGCTCGGAAATCGTTGCAAACTCGACGCCTGACGGCTACACCTTGATGGTGGTATCGGCAAGCTTCTCGACCAGCGCCGGGCTCTACACCAACCTCAAGTACGATCCGGTGAAGTCGTTTCAGCCGATTACGGTCATTGCCTCGGCCCCGAACGTCTGTCTTGCTCACCCCGCAGTTCCGGTGAAGAACGTGGGGGAGCTCATAGCGCTCGCCAAATCGAACCCGCGCAAGTTCAACATGGGTTCAGCCGGCACCGGCAGCATTACGCACCTGTCCGGAGAGCTCTTCACCAGCATGGCGGGCATCGAGGTTCAACAGGTGCCTTACAAAGGCGGTGGTCCTGCGCTACAGGCCGTAGTTGGCAACCAGATTCACCTGACATTTCTTTCGCTCAGCGCTTCGCTCGGGCAGGTGAAGGCCGGTCGCGTGAAGGCGCTCGGTGTCACCTCCGCCAAGCGGTCTCAAATCTTGCCGGATGTTCCGGCGATCGGCGAGTTCGTTCCGGGCTACCAGGCAACCAACTGGTTCGCGATGCTGGCCCCGGCTGCAGTGCCTAAGCCGATCATCGACAAGATCAACAAGCAGGCCGTGGCGATCCTGCGCAACCCGGAGGTTGCCGGCGCCATCAGGAAGCAGGGCGCGGAACCGGAAGGCGGGTCGCCTGAAGAGACCGCGAAGTTCGTCCGCAGCGAAATCGCCAAGTGGTCGAAAGTGATCAAGTCGATCGGCCTGAAAGCCAACTAG
>WHTS01000160.1 GCA_009377585.1 Betaproteobacteria bacterium | reverse complement strand
TACGACGCGCGCGGCGAGTCGGCCGGCGCCACGCTGACGCAGGGCATCGACGACGGCCGCATCGCGCGCTTCCTGGCCGAGGTGGGGAAGAAGGAGAAGCTCTCGCACGGGCAGGGCCATTGCCTGATGAACCTTTGCATGGCCGCAACGTATGATCCCGAGCCGAGCGCGCCGAACGGATTTCGCGTGCCGTTCAATCTCGAATCGGGTGAGCGCATCGAGGCGCGCTGGCGACAGTGGCGTGCGCATGACCCGATCAACCTGGTCGCACGCTATCGAAAGAACCTTCAGCGGCTTCGCGGCATCTATATCGATTGCGGCTGGCGCGATCAGTACCACATCCACTACGGCGCACGCATCCTGTCGAAGCGACTGGCGGAGGCAGGCATCACACACTGCTACGAGGAATTCGACGACAACCATTCCGACATCGATTACCGCATGGACGTGAGCCTGCCGTTTCTCGCGCGCACGCTCAGTTGATCGCGGGCACGAGCTTTCCGGGAGCGCCCGCAGGCCCGCCATCCCATCTGCGACGAACAGGAGCGAACACCATGGCCATCGAGTTGAACCATACCATCGTGCACACGCGCGACAAGCGCGCCGCCGCTACATTCCTCTCGGATATCCTGGGGCTGCCCGCCCCGGTCGCCTTCGGGCCTTTCCTGGGCGTGCAGACGACCAACGGCGTGACGCTGGACTACCTCGATACTGACGAGGTCGTCCTGACCGAGCACTATGCCTTTCTCGTGAGCGAAACCGAGTTCGACCAGATCTTCGAACGGATTCGCGCGCGCGGTCTCGCCTACTGGGCCGATCCGGGCCGCACCCGGCGCGGCGAGATCAATACGCGCGATGGGGGGCGGGGAGTCTACTTCGAGGAGCCGAGCGGACACCTGCTGGAGATTCTGACGCGACCGTACGGCAGCGGTTGAATGCCGGCAGCGCCGGCCGAAGGGAACTACTGGCTCTCGCGCGGCGAGCTCGCGCGCTTTCGTGCTCGACTGCGCGCCGTGGCCTCGCCGTACTTCATGCCTTCGAGCTTGAGCCCGTCCGGATCGAGAAAGAAGACGGCGTAGTAGTCCTCGTAGTACTCGCCCGCAGAATCGACGACGGGTGCGCCGAGCTTGCGCACGAACGCTTCCAGCGCGTCGACGTCACGCCGGCTGCGCAGTTCGAACGCGTAGTGATGCAGGCCGACCTCGCCGATACGGTGCTTGCGCTTGCGCCCTGCCGTATCCGCCCGGCCGATCCACACTCGCGTGCGTCCGTTGGTCCAGCCGATCGCGTCATCGTTTTCGTCCAGGACCTTGAAGCCCATGAACGGCAGCAGAGCGCCGTAGAATGCCTTCGAGCGTTCGAAGTCGCTCACCCGTAGCGAGATGTGGTCGATGCCGACGACGCGTACCATGGTGCGCCCGGTTGGCGTGATGTCACGAGCCTGCGCGGCCCGGCGAACCGACGTGACCTCGGCACAAGACCCGGGTGCGAAGCCTAGACGATGTTCAGATGCTCGATTCCCGACATGACGTCGCGGCTCTTCGATTCCTGACCCTGCAGCTTGATCATGAGGCGAAGCTCGTTGACGCTGTCGGCGTTGCGCAGCGCGTCTTCGTAGCTGATCGAACCGTTCTCGTACAGCTCGAACAGGTGCTGGTCGAAGGTCTGCATGCCGAGCTCGCGCGACTTCGCCATGATGGACTTGATCTCGTGCACCTCGCCCTTGAAGACGAGGTCGGAAATGAGGGGCGAGTTGAGCAGGATTTCGACCGCCGCCGCGCGCCCCTTGCCTTCCTTCTTCGGGATCAGGCGCTGCGACACGATGGCGCGGATGTTGAGGGACAAGTCCATCAGCAGCTGCGAGCGGCGCTCTTCGGGGAAGAAGTTGATCACGCGATCCAGCGCCTGATTGGCGCTGTTGGCGTGCAAGGTGGCCATGCACAAGTGCCCGGTCTCGGCGAACGCGATCGCGTGATCCATCGTTTCGCGATCGCGGATTTCGCCGATCAGGATGACATCCGGCGCCTGGCGCAGGGTGTTTTTGAGCGCCGTGTGCCACGATTCGGTATCCACGCCCACTTCGCGTTGCGTGATGACGCAGCCGCGGTGCTCGTGCACGTACTCGATCGGATCTTCGATCGTGACGATGTGGCCGTGGCTGTTCTCGTTGCGATAGCCGATCAGCGCGGCCATCGAGGTCGACTTGCCCGAACCGGTGCCGCCGACGAAAAGCACGATGCCGCGCTTGCTCATGACGACGTCCTTGAGCACGACCGGCAGGCCCAGCTCATCGAACTTCGGGATGTCCGTCGTGATGGTCCGGAACACCATGCCCACGCGCGCCTGCTGCACGAACGCGTTGACGCGAAAGCGACCGATACCTGCCGGGCTCACGGCGAAGTTGCACTCCTTGGTCGCCTCGAACTCTTCGGCCTGCTTGTCGTTCATCACCGAGCGCGCGAGCTCCACCGTATGCTGCGGCGTGAGCGTCTGGTTGGATACGGGCGTCACCCGTCCGTCGATCTTCAGCGCGGGCGGAAATCCGGCGGTGATGAAGAGGTCGGAAGCCTTCTTCGCCACCATGGCGCGCAGAAGGTCGTAGATGAATTTCATTGCCTGGTCGCGTTCCATGCGCCGCTCCTGTCGAGAATGGGTGCGGGACTCGCTGTCCCGTTCGGTTAGGCGTTACGCGCCCGGGAAGAGATCCTTGTTCACCGCGCGGTTGCGGGCCTCGGCGGCCGCCACGAGATTGCGCCGCACCAGCTCCTGCAGGTTCTGGTCCAGCGTCTGCATGCCGAACGACTGCCCGGTCTGAATCGCGGAATACATCTGCGCGATCTTGTTCTCGCGGATCAGGTTACGGATGGCCGGAGTGCCGATCATGATCTCGTGCGCAGCCGTGCGCCCGGTGCCGTCCTTGGTCTTGAGCAGCGTCTGCGAGATCACCGCGCGCAGCGATTCGGAAAGCATTGCACGCACCATCTCCTTTTCTTCCGCGGGGAAGACGTCGATGATCCGGTCGACCGTCTTGGCGGCCGAGCTGGTGTGCAAGGTGCCGAACACCAGGTGGCCCGTTTCGGCCGCAGTCATCGCCAGGCGGATCGTTTCCAGGTCGCGCATTTCGCCGACCAGGATCACGTCCGGATCTTCCCGCAGCGCGGAGCGCAAGGCGTTGGAGAAGGAGAGCGTGTGCGGCCCGACCTCGCGCTGATTGATCAGGCACTTCTTGCTCTCGTGCACGAATTCGATCGGATCCTCGACGGTGAGGATGTGGCCGTATTCGTTCTCGTTGATGTAGTTGATCATCGCCGCGAGCGTGGTCGACTTGCCCGATCCGGTGGGCCCGGTCACCAGCACCAGACCACGCGGCTGATCGGAAATGTCCTGAAAGATCTTGGGCGCCTTCAGGTCTTCGAGGGTGAGGACCTTCGACGGAATGGTGCGGAACACCGCGCCGGCGCCGCGGTGCTGCACGAAGGCGTTGACGCGGAAACGGGCGAGGTTCGGAATGGCGAAAGAGAAATCGCACTCGAGATTTTCTTCGTAGAACTTGCGCTGCCCGTCGTTCATGATGTCGTACACCATGGCGTGTACGTCCTTGTGCTCCATCGCCGGCAGGTTGATGCGGCGGATGTCGCCGTGCACGCGGATCATGGGCGGCAATCCGGACGACAGGTGCAGATCGGAGGCTTTGTTCTTGACGACGAAGGCGAGCAGCTCGGAGATGTCCATTTATAATTCCTCGACCCAAGGCCGGCGATTAATCGCCGAAGAACCTTTGGGTTATCGGCCTTTTGGAAAAAATTATGAGCCCAATCGGCAGCAACTTGCAAGCCGTGTTGCGGCGCATCGAAGCGGCCGCCCGAGCCGCCGGCCGCCGGCCCGACGAGATCCGGCTGCTGGCCGTGAGCAAAACCTGGCCGGCCGGGGATATCGAGGCGGCATGCCGGGCGGGTCAGCGCGCATTCGGCGAAAGCCAGCAGCAGGAAGCCTCGGCCAAGATCGTAGCGCTCGCTGACTTGCCGCTGGAATGGCATTTCATCGGTCCCATCCAGAGCAACAAGACGCGTCCCATCGCCGAGCAATTCGCCTGGGTCCATTCCCTGGATCGTGAAAAAGTTGCCCGCCGCCTGTCCGAACAGCGCCCGGCGGCGTTGGAACCGTTGATGGTTTGCATCCAGGTCAACGTCAGCGGCGAAGTGAGCAAGAGCGGGGTGCCGCCGCAAGCTGCCGTGGCGCTCGCCCGGCAGGTCGCGGGCCTCCCCAACATCCGGTTGCGAGGACTGATGGCCATTCCGGCTCCCGCTCCCGACGGCGAACGCCAGCGAGCCCAGTTCCGTGAGTTGCGCGCACTATACGAGGCCTTGCGCGCGCAGGGCCTCGATCTTGACACGCTTTCCATGGGCATGTCGGACGATCTGGAAGCGGCCATCCTGGAAGGCTCCACCCTGGTACGGGTCGGCAGCGCGATCTTCGGTCGCCGTTCCGCAGCCGTGGGCGCAGTCACATAAAGCTCCGTGGGGACGTGACCAAACGTTGCGCGCCGTTGCGCGCGGGATGGCGCGTGTATGATCCGACCGGCGGAAACCTGGATCCTCGTCTCCGAGGGAACGACCCGATGCGTCGCACCTGCGCAAGCGGATGCACAGAGAATGTGAAATTTGGCTTAAAGCGGCCAGCATAGAACGAAGGAGCAAGGCAGCATGCGTGTCATCGAATCGGCAACCGCGGTCGTCGTCGCGGTTGCCGCCTGCGCGACAGCACAGGCACAGAACTATCCGACCCGTCCCGTGCGCATCATGGTGGGATACGCCCCCGGCGGGGGCGTCGATGTGGCCTCCCGGATCGTGGCCCACGGGCTCACGGAAGTGTGGGGCAACCAGACCGCGCTGGTGGACAACCGCCCGGGCGCAGCGGGCGCCATCGCGACCGAGCTCACCGCCAAGGCGGCGCCTGACGGCTATACGCTGATGCTGTGCCAGATCGCCTCGCACGCGATCACGCCGGCACGATCGAAGAAGCCGACCTACGATCACATCAAGGATTTCAGCTTCGTGTCCATGGTCGGCACGACGCCCAACGTCATCGCCACCCATCCTTCGATGGCGATGAAAGGTTTGAAGGATGTCATCGCCTACACGTGAAAGGCGAGACGGCGCGCTGGGCGCGGGTCGTGCGCGCGGCCAACATTCCCTCACAATGAGGCACGCATAGCGCAGCGTCGGCGGTCCGGCGCGGCGCTCAGAGCCGATGTGGTGGCGAGCACACCGGCTGGGCCCGGCGGCCCTGTCCGAGCCGAACGGCCAGGTGGGATAAAGTTGCCGGTAGCGAGGCGAAGCAGGACGCCATAGCGGCAGAAGAAGGGGGCACACGATGCAAGCACAAGCGGCGGTGATGCGCGAACCGCGCGGGCGCTGGTCGATGGAAGAGGTGAGCGTCGCGGAGCCCGGGCCGAACGAAGTGCGCGTGCGCGTGGTCGCAAGCGGCATCTGCCAGACCGACGTGCATGCGCGCGACGGCTTTTTTCCGATTCCCTGCCCGGCGATCTACGGGCACGAAGGCGCCGGCATCGTGGAAAAGGTCGGCGCCGCCGTGACCGAACTGGCGCCGGGCGACCACGTCATCATGGCGAATCCTTCGTGTGGCGCCTGCGACGATTGCCGGGCGGGCTTCGAGACCTATTGCGTCAATGCGCCGCGGCTGAAGCACAGCGGTTTGCGCTCCGACGGAACATCGGTTGCCTTTGTGCGCGGCGACGAGCCGATCCACGGATCGTTCTTCCAGCAATCGTCGTTTTCCAGCGTCACGCTTGCCATGGCGCGCAACACCATCCGCATGCCGAGAGAGGCGCCGCTCGACATCCTGGCCGCATTCCCTTGCGGCGTGAATACGGGTGCTGGTGCGGTGCTCAACGTGCTCAAACCCGCTGCGGGCGATTCCTACGTCGCTTTCGGCACCGGGACCGTGGGCTTTGCCGGCATGCTGGCTGCGAAACTCTGCGGCTGCGATCCCATCATCGCGGTCGATCTGTTCGAGGATCGCCTCGCGCTTGCGCGCGAGCTGGGCGCGAGCGCAACCGTGAACGCCAAGGACGCTGACCTGGTCGCGAAAGTGCGCCGGCTCGCCGGCGGCCGGGGCGCGCGCTTCTGTCTCGAAGCGGCCGGTTTTCCGCAAGCGCTGCGCGCGGCGGTCGAGGTGCTTGCCCCGCGCGGCACCGCGTGCCTGGTGGGCAGTGCGCGTCCGGGCGTCGAAGTGAACCTGGAGATGAAAACGATCCAGCAGGGCCGCATCGTGCGCGGCTGCAGCCAGGGCGAGAGCGACGTGCAGCGCTTCCTGCCGCGGCTGATCGACCTGTTTGCGTCCGGCAAGCTGCCGATCGACCGGCTGGTGCGGCACTATCCGCACGCGGCCATCAACGAGGCCGTCGCCGATATGCTCGCCGGCAGCACGATCAAGGCCGTGCTGCGGATCGCGCAGTAACGGTGAAAAAAAACGGCGGTTGCTTCCGCCGTTTTCCGTTTCGGAACGATGCCCGCTTCAGTGTCGAAGGGCTCGGCGCGAGATACCAAATGCCGCAAAACCGAGCGCCAGCAGCGCGAGGCTGCCGGGTTCCGGTACTCGTGTGGGAATCTCGTTGATGCCAATCCGGACCCGGTACGCGCCATCGTTGTCGTCGTAGGCGCCCGGGGCCCCGCCGAATCCGAAGCCATCCGGGATCCCGAAAAACAGCCGGGTCGCCCCCGCCGGCGCGACAAAGGTCTGGAAGACGTTTCCCGCGGTGACGCCATCTCCGATATAGAACACTTGAAACAGTTCCGGGGACAGCGTCAGGAAATCGATGCCGAGCCCGCCTGGCGTGAAATCGAGCGTCGAGGGTGCGGGACCTGCGCTCGGAATGCTATTGCCGAGGAACACGCCGGCGAGCGGACCTTGTGGCCCTCTGTAGCCGCTGATGCCATCCAAGGCGGTGAGGTCGCTGCCGGCCGGCGTATTTCCGCTCGGCCCGAAGAACGGAGGACCGAATCCGTTGAAGAAGTTGATCCCGCCGATCGCAGGATCGAGCACCCGGATCACGTCTCCTGCCGCAACCGATACGGACGTGGGAAATGTTTCTTTCGCCTCTTCCGGCGTATTGCCGCCGTGGCGGATGAGATGCGTGCCGGGGCCCGTCCAAGGCAGATTCGCGGCGGGGATGACGACGTCCGTGCGGCCCGCGAGAAATATAGCGTCGGTGCCCTGCACGCTCACGTCGATGACAGTTGCATTGGCTTCGAACGCGACCGACGCGACCATCATGGCGGCCGCCACCGGTGGAAGCAGGTGATTTTTCACGAACGCTTTCCTCCAATGAAAGGAGCGGCTACTACAGCAAGTGTTACGCCATGGCACGACCGGCATTGTTTTGCCGGAATATTTT
Organism: Betaproteobacteria bacterium; assembly: GCA_009377585.1. Lineage (NCBI taxonomy): Bacteria > Pseudomonadati > Pseudomonadota > Betaproteobacteria > Betaproteobacteria bacterium. Next base: position 3,373 of record WHTS01000160.1, on the reverse strand, counting down.
TGTGCGTTCACCATGTGCGCGTGTTCGCTTGTAAAAGGATCCGACAAGCCGCACCGAGCGGTCCCTGCAGCCCCTGTTACCATCAAAGCTCGGCGTACGCGTGGAGCCTCGCACGGCTTCGCGCATCCCTTCGGAGGAGAGAAAACATGGCATGGAAGTTCGAGTTGCTGGCGCGTTACCCGATACCGCTCACCGAAGGTCCGGTCTGGGACGGCGAGTTCCTGTATTTCACGCACATCCAGGCGCATCGCATCATGCGCCACGACCCGAAGAGCGGAACGATCAGCGAATGGCGCACGGCGACCAACTTCACCAACGGTCTTGCGTTCGACCTCAAGGGACGCCTGTTCGGCTGCAGCTCGGGCGCTCGCTCGATCGTGCGCTTCGATCCCGACGGAAGCATGGCGACGGTCGCGGACCGGGTCGACGGCAAGCGGCTCAATACGCCCAACGACCTCGCCATCGACCGCAAGGGCCGCATCTGGTTCAGCAACCCGTGGAACGAAGGCAACGTGGACAAGAGCGCGAAGGAGGAGGTGGACAATCGCTCCGTGCTGCGCGCCGACCGGCAGGCCGACGGCAGCTACACCGTAACGCGAGTCACGTTCGATACGCACCAACCCAACGGCATCCTGGTATCGCAGGACCAGCGCACGCTCTACGTGGCAGAGAGCAACTACGATCCCAAGAAGATCCGCGAGCTGCGCGCTTATCCGATCAACGACGACGGCTCACTCGGCGCCTACAGCGTGCTGCACACCTTCGGCGGTGGCGCGGACGGATTGCATCGCGGCATAGACGGCATGTGCCTGGATGCGGAAGGCAACATCGTCGCGACCGCGGGCTGGGAGCTGGGCGGACCGGGGCCGATGATCTATGTCTGGTCGCCGCAGGGGCGCGTGCTCGAGACACACCCGGTGCCGGTGCTGCGGCCGACCAACTGCGCCTTCGGCGGCCCGGATATGACGACCCTGTACGTTACGTCGACGCAAGGTCATTTCCTCAAGGCGCAGACCGACCGGGTCGGCTGGGCGATGTATCCATAACCGTGACGTCGTCGGTCAAGGGTGAGGCGTGAAGGGCGAGGGACGTGCTGCTTCCCTTGCAGGGTTCACTTTGTAGCGCTCGCGTCGTCTACTGATCCAGCAGATTCGCAATGTCGTTGCCGAGCGGCTCGAGCCGGTCGTTCATCGGCCCGATGATCTCGGTGATGAATGCCTCCTCCGTCGCCCAGACCGAGGAATCGTAGGTCCCGCGATGGATGCGGTGCAGTTGCTCGGCGAGCAGCGCGACCGCGATCAAGGGCGCGGCGCGCGCCCAGTTCGGATCGGCCTGAAATGCCGGCTGATCGTACAAGTTGTGGATGCGAATCGACTGCCACATGTCGGTCGGAAGGTGCCAGGTCTGCGCCAGCGTGGCGCTGACCAGGGCATGATCGAAGCCGTAGCGTGAGCGCTCGATCTCGCTGCGCCGGCGCTCGTTCTCGCATCGGGTCATGGCGAGCAGACTCTCGTATTCCGGATAACGCGTGAGCAGAACCGGCACGCCGCAATCGCGAAACAGCGCGAACGTATGCGCTTCGTCCAGGCGAATCACGTCGAGCTCGCGGGCGAGATAAGCGGCGATCATCGCCACCCGCGACGATGCATCCCAGAATTCGTACATCGCGGGCGACTGCGACGAGGCGAACGCGCGCCGCAGCAACAAACCGGCAATGAGGCGGCTTGTTTCACGCAGCCCCAGCAGCGCGAGCGCGTCCTGCACTGTGCGCGCTTTCTTGGTCAGACCGTAGAACGGCGAATTGATCGTCTTCAGCACCGAAGCCGCCAGCGCCACGTCCTTGTTGATCAAGTGGCTGAGACGGCGGAAGTCGGGCTCGTCGCGGTTGCTTTCAGCCATGAACTCGGCGAGCACCGCGGGGCAGGGCGGAATCCCAATTTCCTTGATGAGCTCCGCGGCCGCAGCGGATGTTACGTTGGTCGTCACTTCGCTGACGCAAATCTGTTCGGATATATCCATGGGCGCTCGCGTCCGTGCAGTGGTTGATGCGCGAGCCGGAGCCCGGCCCGCGCGACAACGGCCATTTCGGCTCGGCCGGCGAAACCTTTAGCGTCGGGGCTCCCCCCAGGGCTCAATGACGGTGCGAGGTCCCCGCGGCAGCCTGGTAGTGCGCTCGCAACAGGTCACGACCGAAATCGCCAGCGAAATCGCGCCAGACCGTGTGGATGTGATTGCCGCCGTCCTGGGAAGCGTCGTACTCGATCAGGAAAAGCGGGCCCTGAATGCGGCAATAGTGCGGCTGGCCGCGTTCGGTGGAACCGGCCCATGCGAAACGAATCTTCTCGATGCCGCCGTCGCGCACGCGCGCAAGCCGCGCCTTGGCCAAACCCTCCTGAAAGGTGCGCGTATAGACTTCGATGAGTTTCATCACTTGCGCGCGCTGGTTCGAGTCGAGTTGGGCTGCAAGGACGCCCGTATCGGCCAGCGGCTCCACCCGCTCGGCGTTCCTGGTCACGATGTCGCCATAGGTGCGGCTGTCCACGATCGCCACGCGGCGCTGCGATTCGCTCAAAGCATACACCGTAGCGATGGGGGCTTGACTGGCGGCCGGCCGGATCAGATCTGCGAGTAGCCCGAGCCCTTGGTGGTAACGCCACGCCCGGCGGGATTTTCGATCAAGCCGTACTCGCCCAGGATCTGCTGGCTATAGGTGATGCGCCCATTCACCTTCGCCGCCGGCTCGCTTGCGAGCAACAACGCCGCGCGCGCCATCAGGATCGGCGGCTCGCTCCTCGGGTCGGATGTCCCGCTGACGAGCTTGTGATAGACCGTCCCCGGCGTGGGCACGACGTGGGACGGCGCGACGGCACTGACCGCGATGTTGTAGGCGGCAACCTCCTGAGCGAGGCCCTGGCTGAAGCGCTCCAGCGCGGCCTTGGTGGCGCCGTACATCGTGCCGCCGCGACCGGCCTCGCGATACGGACCGCGTCCCGGGCCGATCGCCGATCCGGACGAGATGTTGACGATGGCCCCGCGCCTTCGCTCGATCATGCCGGGCAGGACCAGTTTGGACAGCATGAACGGACCGTGCACGTTGACGGCGAAAGCCTTCGCCCAGCGTTTTACGTCGAAGTCGACGATCGGGACGTAATAGGTGAGCGCCGCGTCGTTGACGAGAATGTCGACCCGGCCGTAGGCGTCGATTGCCGCCTGGGTAAGGTTGCGGCAATCGGCTTCGTCGGAAACGTCGACGGCGACTGCAATCGCATCGCCGCCCGCACCGTGGATTTGTGCGACGGTGCCCGAAAGCGAGCCTTCGAGAAGCCGGTGATCGCCCTCGTTCAGCGTGCGCGCCGCGCACACGACCTTGGCG
>WHTS01000159.1 GCA_009377585.1 Betaproteobacteria bacterium | reverse complement strand
CGGCATGTCATGACTCCGCGGCGCGCCCTTACGCGGTACAAAAAGTCGATTTCTCCGGGGTCCAAATTACCCGCGGACGAAGGAACGCATCGGGAAGGACCCGCGACAATAACCCGCAGGTTATTCTTCGCGCGCATCACGCCGCCTTCTCCCACGCGGCCAGGATCGCAAGCGGATCGGCATCGACACGGCGCAATACATGCGAATGACATTCAGATTCGATCCGACAGATCATCAATTCTTCTTCAACCTCTGCCCGGAACCGATCGGCTTCCAGTCGTTTGATGCGCTCGGCACGCTCGGTCGGCGGGTCCGTCGGGTAAACCGAGCGCACCTATCCGCCGCATGATGGAAGCGTGCAAAGCATCTATGCCCATAGCATCGATAAGCGTCGGCCACGTCAGATCCGGCCACGCTGCATCACGGTTAACGGGATCGATGACTTTCGCGAACCGTTCACGCGTGCCGACCGATCGATCAAGCGTGGCTTGCAGTTGCGCGCGGAGTAGTCGATCGCGCTCTGCTTGCGGCCAAGGTGCGTCGCGCGTCGCGGCGATCTCGGACGTTAGCTTGGCGATCGTCGGCCGATGGCGATCGAGCGGTTTCATGCGTGGATCGCCGGCGCGAAGGATGGCAGTCATGGTGCGAGTCCGCGCATCTGTTCGCGTAGCCGGGCGCCATCGGTGCCAAGCGCTTCGACGAGCTTGTCGATCATGGCGAGGATTGCGCGCCGGTCCGCCCGGGGTTGCTGCTGCGCTTTCGTCGCGCGCTCTATCTCGCCTTCAATCTCGGCGAGCGTCTGGCGCGTCTCGGCTAACTCGCGGGCGATGCTTGGCTCGTTGGCGGGATCGTTCGCCGTGCCGGGCTCGGCATAGCGATTGAGCGCTTCGAGTTGCGCTTCGAGGTGAGGGAGCTTGCGCGCAAGCTCGCCGCGTAGCCGTTGCTGCCCGTCGACATGCGCGTTGCTCGTGTCAAGCTCGCCGGCGAGGGCGTCGGCGATGGCGGCCAATTCGCGGAGTTTCTTGCGTCCGAACGGTGAGGCTTGCGTTGACATCCGTGGCTCCCGAGACGACAGGAACGCTAACACCGTTTGGCGCAATCTGTTTGTCGCGAATTGGCGCGATTTGTAGGTCGAAGCGACATCCGCGAGTGATAACCCATGCCGCCATATCGCGAAGGTCGTACCGGATTTCGGGCAAGCGGTAGTACCGCGGACCTTCGCCCGTCAAGCGCCAGTTGCGCAGCGTGTTCGGGTGCTTTCCCAGGATGTACGCTGCGGCGATCTCGCCCGCCCATACGCCCCCGATGTGCTGGTGTCCGGGGGCGTCGGAGTCGTCGAGCATTGCGATGAATCGCAATACCCACGCGTCGACCTCGCGCGGATCGGGATCGGTCTGGCGGCTCATCGTCTCCGTGCGCGCTCGATCATTTCACCGCCGGCGCGCTCGGCTTGCTCAGATTGCTTTCGCCGCTTTTCCTCGCGTCTGCGCTCGCGATCGATGTATGCGCTCATTTTTGCGGCGACAAGGCCGGCGATCCGCTCTATCCGCGCGGCACGGACGCGCTCGGGATCGGGCTGGCCGCGGTGAGGCATGGCGGCCCCTTTGAGGTGCTTCATGCGTTGCCCTCCTTGAATGCCGGCACCCGGCCGGCGCGGTTGCTAGGTGCAAGACCCGACGATCTGGTGGCGCAGCCACATGAACGCGCTCTCCGGATCTCGAAGGCGACGCCACTTGCAGTTCGGGCCGCGTTCGGGTTTCCAGTTCTGGTCGAGCAGCGCGGCCGCGACGATCGCGGCGCCGTTCGGGACGTAGTCGAGAAACCCGAGCGCCGCGTTCCAATCCTCGGCGACGTGCTTTGCGCCGTAGCTGCTGAGGATCCGCCCGCGAGGCGCCTCGCGGCCGAGCAGCATCCAGCGTACGACTGCGGCCACCTCGGCCACGGTCGGCGGCCCGCACGGCGGTCGGCCGTCGCACGGCAAGCCCTCCGCGTCGATCCGGTGCCGCTCGGCAGTCTCGCGGCAGAGCCGGGCAAAGCCGTCGCCGGCGAGCACGCTGTCAAGGTCGGTCATCGCGGGGCAGCTCCCGTTTGCGTGCGCAACACTGCGTCCCACACTCTCCCCCTAAAGGGAGAGAGAGTGTGTGTACCGCGGTTTTGCGCGGGTTTTGCGCAGGGTTTTGCGCGGGTTTTGCGCAGCATCGTGGCGCTCATGTCGGTACCTCGACGAGCCCGTACCGCGGGTGTCGGCTGCCGTCGTAGGCGCCGAGCTCCGCGCGTTTGATGCGCTCGGCCTTGAGCAGCGCGGCCATTGCCTGCTGCAGCTCTCGCCGGGTCAATCCCTCGTGCAGCTCGTGCTCCATGAGCATCTTCGGGAGGTAGTTCCCGCCGGGTGCATGGCTACATGTCAACCCGAGCCGCGACAGCTTGCGCAGCCCATCCAGGACGACGCCCTGCGCCTTTCTGGCGCGCAGCGCGGCCATAACGCCGATTTCGCCTTCCTCGATCTGCTCGGGCACCAGCACGCCCTTGTCGAAGGTGAAACGCACGTAGTCCTTGGCGGAGTAGTTCGCTTTTCTCTTGCACAAAAAACGGACGTTGCCATCGGGTTCCTCCCCCTCCTTGATGGGCTCGTCCGGCAACCGGTCGCCGAGATACCAGCGCATGCGCACCGCATTTTCCCAGGCGGCTGAACCGGAGTACTCGCTGCCTTGCGCGCGGGAAGTGTGCCCAGTCAATAACGGGCAGAATGGCCGATCGCGCACGAGCCCATCGATGCCGTTGACGAACGCAGTCGTGTCGTGCGGCGCGTTCGGATTCGCGCCGAATACCTGCGCGATGTTGTCGAGCACGAGCACGTCGGCCCGGTAGTCGTTCACTTCCAGGCGCAATTCTTCGATCAGCGGCGTCCACATCGGGCGCCCGTACTCGGTCGTGTACAGCGTGTTTTCCAGTCCGCGGCGGGCGTCTATCGTGAGCCAGCCGGGTAGGTCGCGTATGCTGAGCTTCATGTGACGACAGATACGCGAGAGCCGGCGCCATATCTCGATGTCATCATCCTCGCAGAGCCAGAGCAGGACGCGCGTACGCTCGCGCGCCGGCCCAAGGAACGCGCGGCCAGCGGCCAGCGCCACGGCCATTTCGAGCAGCAGCAGCGTCTTGCCCATGCCGCCCAGCGCGGCGAGCAGCGTCGGGTGCCACGACAGCCAATGCGGGATGATCCACGGGAAGGCCGGCGGGTCGCGATCGGCCCATAGGGATAGGTCGACGATGTTGCGGGTCTTGGGTGCGCCCGCTGCAGAGCCCGCAGGCGCCTGCGTAGCGCCCTCGGGCGGCGGAACGTCGTCGAGGTAGGTCGGCGGCTCGTCCTTGCGTTGTGCGCGCTCTGCGTCGCTCGCAGCAGGTATCCTCAGGCACTCGGCAACGAATCGCCGCGCCGCCTCGGCTCCCTCGGCATCGAGTAGGTCGGCCACGTCCCATCCATCGTCGCCGGGTACCTCGAGCACCTCGGCCTGCGGCAGCACGCGCCGGATATCCTCGGCGGCTCGCCGGCCGGCATCGTCTCGATCCGGCCAAACGAGCACGCGCCGGCCTCGTAACGGACTCCAGTCGGATCTACGGACCGCCGCGGCGCCGCCCGCCCACGCCATGCAGATGTATTGAGCGCCGAGCGCCACATGCGCGGCATCTGCGCATTTCTCACCCTCGCAGACCAGCACGGGTGCATCGGGCATCCGCGCGAGCCGATCGAGCCCGTAGAGCGGCCGCGGCGCGGGATAGGCGCGTTGCTGCCAACGTGATCCATCCCATGTCCACGGCCGGATCTGCTTTCCCTGCGGCGTGTCGTACCGGGCGATGCGATACGACGGCCGGCCATCGGCATCGCGATAACACCACGTATAGGACGGTTCACCCAAGCGAGCATCGCGCATGTCGGGCTCGCCCTCGGGAACCGGCGAGATTGGCGCTCTCGGGGCCGTGGACGCGCTACGAGCGCGGCGCGGTGCGATGTCACGCGCTCGGCCGGTGAGGAGACCGCGGGCCGTCAATGCATCGCGTATCGCGTCCTGCGGGCACCCGGCCCGGCAGTGCCAGAGCAACCGCCCATCGTCGGCCTCGTGCAGCGCTAAGCTCGGGCGCTTGTCGTCATGGCAGGGGCATATCGCGACATACCCGGCGCCGTCGCGCCGTGCACCGCCGAGCGCGTCAGCGATTTGCTCGGGAGTCATGCCGCCTTCTGCGCATCAGCAAGCCTACGCAGATAGACAGGTGGCGGCTCAATCACAACGCGCTTGCGGCCGATCAGGATTGATTCCGGACGCAACGGTTCGGGCAACTCGTAGTAGAGGGATTTGCCGAAGCCTACGATACCCAGGTACTCGAAGAGCGGCCAACCACACTTGAATTCCGGGGCAATTGGCGTCTTAACTTTCGGGCCGCGCGCCGGCTTGTTACGAGTAGCCTTGCGCTTCGATCGCGTTCGCATCTCTGATCTCCACGGACGAACGCGGAAAGCTTGCTAAAACGCGAATCGAAATGGAAGATCAGAAATGAACCTGACCGGACGGTGAGGTTCGCGAAGTGAAACTCACCGTCGCTGAGTTTCAAAATTGTTTGCGGCGGAGCTTCCCGATGTATTGAGGAGTGGGTCCGGCCGTGCGTTTCCAGAGATCGCTGCGTGCGAATATTTTTGACAGCGTCTTGTTTATTGCGTGCTCCGGTACTCCTTGTTGCAGTAGCTTCTGCGCCGCCCGAGTCACTTCCTCGCGCAGCGCCGCGCTCTTGGCTGCTCGCTGTCTCTTGCTTTCCTCCGTTGCCCCAGCTACCCGCTGTTTCTTTTCGAGCGTCCTCGCACGCGTGCTATCGATAGACGCACCTCCCAATTCGACCATTTGATACAACGCATGGCCGGCCGCAGCGAAGTTCGCGTAAGTTCGGGATAGGGCTGCAAGCGCCGCGGCGGTGTAGGCTTGCTTCATCATGGCTTCGGCAATCGCGTTTAACGCTTGCGATTCCGATCCAGCCCGCAAGCGGCAATGCAGTATGCGCTTGACGTAGTATGCCGTCGCGTCCTTGCGGGTCCGCCCCTTCTCCATGAGCCATGCGATAGCCGGCTCGACGTGGTCTAGGTAGATGCCATGTCCCAGCTTGGCCTGATCGATGACGATAGCATGGCTGCTACCACCGAGCACGCCCGAGCGCGCCAAATCGATGACCAGGTCTATTTCGCCGAAGTACTCGAACTGCCACTCCAACCACTGCTTCTCTGACGGCTCACCGGGGGCACGTGGCGACTTGCGGCTGGACATCAATGCGTCCCCTCTACGCCCCCCTTGGGTGACGGTGGGCGCCGCGTCGGGCCGGCTAAGGGGATACCGGCTTTTCGGTGATCAGCCTAGACGCGGCGTTGTGATGATGCCCGCTACGCTCTCTTGAATGCCACTATGTCGGCGCCATCGCGCGCGGCGAGGAGTTGCGACTCATACCATTGCAGAAGCTCTCGCCGTAGCTCGACGCGCTTTGCGTGATCGTAGGGAGCCGCCGATGCATTTCCAACAACATGATCCAACTGCGTCTCGATCAAGTCGTCGGCCTTGCCGTGATTGCGACATGTGGTGCTGAGTACGGACCGCCAAGAGTGTGGGGAATGCTGATTCGCCAGGTTGAGCGTGCGGCGGTAGAATTTTTCCACGGCTTCGCGGGTGATATGCCTCGCCGGATCGCGCGGGGCGGGGCAGACGTACTCCGAGGTTCCGGCGTCAACATGCTTCCACTCGCGCAGCGCGGCCAGCAAACCAGCGGGCAGCGGTATTTCGTGGTCGCCGCGGTCGGCTTTCTTGTGCATCTTCATCCGCTCTCGTGGGATTCGCCAGATCTCTGCCGCAAAGTCGATTTCTGCCCACGTCGCGCCAACGACTTCGGATATCCGCTGCGCCGTGTAGACGAGGATCTGATGCGCACGTTGCACACCCTTGGCGGGATCGGCCGCGCGAGCCGCGCGCAGGATCTCGCCAACGCCCGGTAGCGCGGTAATGGCGGGGTAGCTTCGCTTCTCAAGTCGCGGCGCATCGCCCCGTGACGGGGCAGGCAAGGGGTTGCCCGGGATCAACCCGCGCACTACCGCGTCGTTCAAGATTCCATGCAGGCGTTGCTTCACCTTGGGAAGCATGTGTGGCGAAGTGTCCTCGATCTTGTCGAGGATCGGCGCCAACAGCGGCGCAGTGAGTTCCCCTAATGGCAGCGGGAATATCGCGCCCAGGTGATTGCGGATGCTCGCCTCAACCTCGCCGCGGTAGTCCTCGGTCCAGCGCCGGCGGCGGGCTTCCCGGTGCACCCAGGCATCTGAAACCGCCTCGAAGGTGTTCGCCGTGGCGGTTGCCTTACGCATCTTCTCGACGCGCTTGTGCGCGGTCAGGTGCTTGCCCTCGGCTACGAGCTTGCGGAGCTTGTCGGCCGCCTCGCGGGCTTCGGCCAAGGAAACCACCGGGTATTTGCCGATCGTGGCGGTCTGCGGCTTGCCATTCAGGCGATAGCGTAGTTGCCAGGATTTGATGCCGCTCGGGGCGACGTAGAGGTAGAGACCGTCGCCATCGGCGAGGCGGTGCTTCTTGGCCGTGGGTGGCGCTTTTCGGACCTTCGCGTCGGAAAGCAGGTGACGCGCCATTTTCCCTCCGAAATGGTGGTAACGCGTTCCCAGTCATGGGCGGGATATGGGGTAATTGGAGTTCGCAGACCCCATTACCCCGTCGGTTACCACCATTCTACGCGGATGCAGGCGGACAATCAAGGATGTTTGCGCACTATGGCGTAGAGTGAAACAGGCGAGAAAAAGCCCCCGTTAGGGGGCTTTCATAGGGCATAGTGGTGGAGGCGGCGAGAATCGAACTCGCGTCCGTAAGCCCTCCACAGGCAGGTCTACATACTTAGCCTGGCCGTTTGGGGTCTCGCCTCGCGCCCGCCGGCCGGCGGGCTGACGCTTGGCCAGTCGCTTCGACGGATCCACCCGGTCAAGCGACCAAACCGGGCAGAGGGGCTGATGTAAATGACGCTGCACCGAGTGAAACAAGCTTGGCTTGCGCCTCGCTTACCCGGCCTAGCCCATCAGCAGACTAGTGCAGCGTCTAGCCGGTGTTAGGCGGCTAGAGCGTAACGCTCGTCGTTGGCGTTTATAGCGTTTCCAGATGGATTTACGAGGTGACTGGTCCTCGGTATGCACTGCACTGCTTCGTGACCCACGTCGAAACCAGGTCGCCCCCGGTGTTCGTTTGGGCGCTCTAGAGCGCCCAAGTCATTATCGCAGATGGGGACAGGATGCGGCGCTTTCAACCGGGATCGGCCAAGCCGATCGGCCCCGCAGCGTCGGACCCCGCCGAGGGACCGGTCTCCGCGGGTGCCGCATCCTGCAGCGCTGGGGCCGGTTCCGCGTCAGCCGGTGTCTCCTTCTGCTTCAGCACGTTGCCATCGTCCTCGCTCATATCCTGCCAGTCGCAAGGACGACCCTTCTTGGTCGGCACGGTCATCACGCCGGTGATCAGACCGAACGTGCCGCAGTAGGGCATGCGGTCGACTTCGTTGGCATGGATGTAGTACTTGTCACCATTGCGCTCGATACGCATGGTGCCCTTGATGAGATTGATCACCGTGCCTGCCTTGGAATCCACCCATTGCGCACGCCCGTCGCCCGGCCAGGATTCGAAGGAGCAATGGAAGGGACCGCTGCTGCTCCAGTAGGCGATGTAGACCGGCTTGTTCTTCACCGTTTCCATCACCAGCCGGGTCTGCTTCTCGTAGGGGCCGACCTTGCATTGGTGGCGTTGCTTCGGCCCCTGGACAACACGCTTGCTCTTAACCTTGTCCTTGCTCTTGCCATTCTGCTGTGCATAGGCAGGCGCCAGGGCAAACGCGACGGCGACCGCCACTGCCATCGAGCGCAGAAGCATGAAGACTCTCCTCCGGTGAGCAATTGGTCGTTGGATGAGGAAGCTATTCTCGTCGGCGATCGAGCCGGGCGTCAAACCGGGGTGCCGGTTTTACATGCCGGGTGGAAGCGGGCGGCTCAAAATGCAACCTTACGTACCATTACGAAATGGCTGCGAGCAGCTCGAGCGGGTGGCGCAGCCTCAGGTCCGCCGGCCACAGCTCGGGCGGGTTGCCCAGTCCGAGGTAGCCGTATTCGGCGACCGCGACGCGCATGCCGGCGGCCCGGCCGGCGATCATGTCGCGCTCATCATCCCCGAGGTAGATGCACGTAGCCGGCTCGACACGCGCGATACCGGCCGCAGCGAGCAGCGGGCCCGGGTGCGGCTTGCGGTGGGGTGTGGAGTCGCCGCTGACGACGCAGGCTGCCCGCTCCAGCAATCCCAGAAGCCGCAGCAGCGGAAGCGTGAAGCGTTCGGCCTTGTTGGTCACGATGCCCCAGCGCAGCCCCCGTGACTCGATCGCTTCGAGGAGCGCTTCGATCCCGGGGAACGGCCGCGTTTCGCGGCAAAGATCGCGTTCGTATAGTGACAGGAACTCGGCGGCGAGGCTTTCGTAGCCCGGATCTCCGGGCGCGATCCCGAAACCCACGCCGAGCATTCCTCTGGCACCGCTCGAGGCCACCTTGCGAACCTGCTCCAGCGGCAAAGGCGGCTTGTCGCGCGCGCGCAGCAGCGTGTTCAGGGCGTGGCCGAGATCAGGCGCGGTGTCGGCAAAGGTGCCGTCGAGATCGAACAGGATGGCCTGCGTTCGAGCCGGGTCGGAGGCATTCACTGGGATGTCTGTTCGTTACGACAGTACATGATGTAGTTGACGCTGGTATCCGGTTCCAGGGCGTAGCGGCGCGTCACCGGGTTGTAGGTCATGCCGATCAGGTCGATCACTTCCAGCCCGGCGTGGCGGCACATCGCGGCGAGCTCCGAGGGCCGGATGAACTTGGCGTAGTCGTGCGTGCCACGCGGAAGAAGCCTGAGCAGATATTCGGCGCCCAGGATCGCGTACAGATAGGCCTTCGGATTGCGCGCGATGGTCGAGAAGAAAGCCGACCCGCCCGGACGCAGCAGCGTGGCGCACGCGCTCACCGTGCTTTGCGGATCGGGAACGTGCTCGAGCAGCTCCATGCAGGTCACGATATCGAACCGGGCCGGTTGCTCCTGCGCGCAAGCTTCGGCCGAGATCAAGCGATAGTCGACGCTGCGCCCGCTTTCGTACAAGTGCAGCTGGGCGACCTTCAGCGCCCGCTCGGACAGGTCGATTCCGCTCACGCGCGCACCGCGCTCGGCCATCGCCTCGGTGAGGATCCCACCGCCGCAGCCGATGTCCAGCACTTCCTTATTGGCGAGGTTCGCCTTGCGATCGATGTAGTCCAGACGCAGCGGATTGATATCGTGCAGCGGGCGAAACTCGCTGCCCGGATCCCACCAGCGGTGCGCGAGCTCGCTGAACTTGGCGATCTCGGCCGGATCGACGTTGACGGTCATGACGGGTCGGGGCTGGGCGGCAATGGCATCGAGGTCGGCGACATCAGGTTCGGCGCGCCGTCCCGCGCGCGTGCGGTGCAATGCGTGCCTGCCAGGGGGTAGCGAGGTGATGGGCGGCGCGCAGTTCCGGCCGGGTCAGCTCGCCGCTCTCGAGCGCGGGCTCGCCGCCCACCCAGACGTGGCTCACGTTGTGCCTGCCGGCCGCGTACACGAGGTGGGACACGGGATCGTAGCACGGCGTCAACTCGGGCGCCCCGAAGTCGACTGCAACGATGTCCGCCGCCTTTCCGGGTGCGAGGGAGCCGACCACGCCATCCAGCCCCAGCGCCCGTGCGCCGTTCAGTGTCGCCATCTTCAAGACCTCGTGCGCCGGCAATGCGGTCGGATCGTTCGCCACCGCCTTGGCGAGCAGCGCCGCCTGGCGCATTTCGGCGAACAGGTCCAGGCGGTTGTTGCTCGCCGCGCCGTCGGTGCCGAGGCCCACGTTGACACCGGCAGCAACGAGCTGCGCCACCGGCGCCATGCCGCTCGCGAGCTTCAGATTCGACGAGGGACAGTGCGCGACATGACAACCGTGGGAGGCGAGAAGCGCTACTTCCTCCGTCGACAGATGCACGGCATGCACCGCGACCAGGTTCGGGCCGACCAGCCCGAGGCTGCGCAGGCGCTCGAGCGGTCGGCGGCCGTCGCGCGCGCTGCCTTGCGCGATCTCGTCGGCGCTCTCGTGCACGTGCATGTGGATCGGGAGGTCCAGCTCGTTGGCGTACGTGGCTACCTGGACGAGCGCCTTGTCGCCCACCGAATACGGCGCGTGCGGCGCGAAGCAGAAGGAGAGCAGCGGTTGAGCACGCAATGAATCGCGCAGGGCGAGGCCCTTGCTGAGATAGTCGGTCGGGTCGGAAGCATAGGGCGAGGGAAAATCGACCACGATCATCCCGATCGCCGCGCGCATGCCGGCTGCGATAGCGGCCCGCGCCGCGGCTTCGGGAAAGAAATACATGTCGTTGAAAAGGGTCACGCCGCCGCGCAGCATCTCCGCGCAGGCGAGCAATGTCCCGTCGTAGACGAAGGACGGCGAAGCTTCGCGCATCTCCACCGGCCAGATGTGCTGCTGCAGCCATTGCATGAGCGCGATGTCGTCCGCGATGCCGCGAAGCAACGTCATGGCCGCGTGGGTGTGCAGATTCACCAGGCCGGGGATCAGGACGTGCCCGTCCAGGTGCACCTGGCGTGCAGGAGCGAATTGCCGCCGCGCTTCCTGCACCGGCAGCAATGCTTCGATGCGCCCGTCATGAACGGCGAGCGCATGCTCCTCGAAAACGCCGGCGGGCTCGACCGGGACGATCCAGCGGGCTTCGATCAGGCAATCGATAGGCTTCATTCGGGCTCGCGGCAACGGGCGCCATGAATCATTACCCGCGGACACTAGCAAGAATATCGATTCATGCCTATCCGGTCGGCGGGGGCTCATGTCGCGAACGAAGGCGACGTGATGCCG
>WHTS01000158.1 GCA_009377585.1 Betaproteobacteria bacterium | reverse complement strand
AGCTGCGCGAGAAAATTGAGGAGCAACTCGCGAAACTTCAGAAGCTGCCCAGCTTGATCCGCTCATTTTTCAATGCTCCGTCTGTCGCCTATATTGGCGACTGGTGAGTAATCATAGATCGCGATACGAAGTACTCGCAACGATTCCGGGAGTTCGTGGAGGAAGGCGGTACGAAGGTAATCCGGTTGCCGCCTCGGTCTCCGAATCTGAATGCGTTCGCGGAGCGCTTCGTTCGTTCGATCAAGGAAGAATGCCTGAGGAGGATGATATTCATCGGGCAGGCGTCCCTACGTCGAGCGATCGCTGAGTATATGGCGGACTTCCACGAGGAGCGCAATCACCAGGGCTTGGAGAATCGCTTGATCCGCAGAAAGCCGGCGATTGCTGCGATGGATGCGGTCATCCATCGTCGGACACGGCTCGGCGGAATGCTCAGCTACTACCACCGTGTTGGTGCGTGAAACGTGCGTTCGGTTTTCTGGACACTACGGGATCGATCCGCGCGTGCATACCCGGCAGCTGCGCGAAGGGCGTAGTAAAAAACTCGAACCCCCTGGTCTTGAGCCAGTCGGGAAACGCGAAGATACAAAGGTGCCCCCGGGTACTTCGAAGCTGCACGTCATGCCGCACTGCGAGAGCGCTCCCTCGACCGGGCTCAAGGCGATGTCCATGCGGCGGGCAATCCGCACGTCCATCTCGAGCCCCACAACATCGCGAAAATCGCATCGGCGCTCGCCGAACGCATGAAGCAACTCGATACAGTCGATGGCGCCTCGTATGCCGCACGTGCAGCCGAGTTCGCGGCGCGATGGCAGAAGGCGATCGGACGCTGGGAAAAGCAGGCCGAACCGCTCAAAGGCATGTCGGTGGTCGTGAACCACAAGGACCTGTCGTACCTGATTGCCTGGCTCGGCATGCGCGAAGTTGCCGCGCTCGAACCGAAGCCCGGGTTGCCTCCGACCACCGCGCATCTCGGCGACTTGCTCGGCCGCCTTGCCCAGGATCCTGCAAAGGCCGTCGTGCGCTCGGCTTACAGCGATCCGCGGGCAGCGCAGTGGTTGGCGGAGCGGGCGAAAATACCCGCCGTCGTTCTGCCGTTCACCGTAGGCGGAAGCGACCAAGCGAAAGACCTGTTCGGCCTGTTCGACGATACATTGTCGCGCCTGCTGGCTGTCTCCCCATGACGGCGGAAACGATCGGCATCCTGTGGCCCGCCCTTGCGGCCGGTGTACTGGTGACGGCTACCCATGTTCCGCTCGGCATTCAGGTGCTCAACCGCGGAATCGTTTTCATCGATCTCGCAATCGCGCAGATTGCCGGCCTTGGAGTGATTGCTGCCGACGCGGCCGGGATGGAGCCGCTGAGCTGGTCGGCGCAGGGCTGTGCGTTGCTTGCAGCCATTCTCGGCGCGCTGTTGCTCACCTGGACCGACAAGCATTGGCCGGCGGTACAGGAAGCGATTATCGGAGTCAGTTTCGTACTGGCCGCCAGTGGCGCGATTCTGCTTCTGGCGAGCAACCCGCATGGCGGCGAGCACCTCAAGGAATTGCTCGTCGGGCAAATTTTGTGGGTTATTCCGCAGCGGCTCGTGCCCGTAGCGCTGGCGTATGCGGTACTGCTGAGCGCATGGTTCTATTTCCGCTCCCGGCTGGGACGCCTCGGCTTCTACATCCTGTTCGCGTGCGCAGTCACTATATCGGTGCAAGTCGTAGGGCTCTATCTCGTATTCACGACGCTGATCGTGCCGGCTTTGGCGACGCGCGGTGTGGTCCGCCGGAGGATCATGGTTGGATATGCGCTCGGTATTGCGGGGTATGCGGCGGGACTCGCCGTCTCGACCCTTACCGACTTGCCTTCCGGGTCTACCATCGTATGGATAATGACCGCACTCGCATTCGTATATGGAGCTATATCAAGATGCGGAAAGCACCCAAATGCGATTCCAGTTCGGCGAGTGCTTACGTTTAAGCGTGCTTTGGGATCAACATTTCCACGAAGTGATCGGCGTAGCTGGGAAGAGAATGATTGCGACGAAGCACGATGGCGGTCGTGCTCGGGTCGAAGAGGTGATCGGCGCGCAACGCGCACAGGCCGGTATCCCGAACGGAATCGAACGCATATGCCGGCAGCACCGCTACTCCCAATCCCTGCTCGACACATGCCTTGACCACACCGCCGTCGTCGACGCTGAGCACCAGCCGCGGCTTCAGTTTCTGCGCTTCGAAGGCCCTGAAAATCGCCTGACGATTCGTGGAGCCGGGCTGCGTAATCACGATCGGAAACTGCGCAATCGCCTTCAGCGACAGCCGCCGGAACCGTGTCAACGGATGGTCCCTGGGCGTCAGCACCACGCGGGGCGTCACGCGGCACGTCCGAAATGTCAGTTCCCTGGACCCGCTTTCGACCTGCGAGGTTACGCCGATGTCGGCGGCACCGGAGGACACCGCTGCCGGTATCTGCGTCAGCGGCGCGTGCTGAACGAGTATGCGCACGTTGCGGTGGTGCACGCTGTATTTCTTGATGATTTCCGGGAGATAAAATCGCGCGAGCGAATGCGTGGTGGTGATACGCATATCGCCGGACTTTTGCCGTGCATTCGCCTGGCTGACGCTACGTATCGAGTTCGTCGCGGCAACGACTCTTCGTGCGAGCGTCAGCACTCGTTTGCCCGTGGGCGTCAGACCGAGCAGCCGATGACGTCCACGAACAAATATTGCGATATCGAGCTCCTCCTCCAGCTGGCGCAGTTGCTTGCTTACACCCGGCTGTGACGTGTGCAGCACCCGGGCGGCTTCGGACACCGCCATCTTCTGGTCTGCAACGGCACACAGGTATCGGAGCTGCTGAAGGTTCACAGGGCCATCATACCCAGTAGTTATGATTCATGAAAAACAATTGCTTTTAACCATATACTGCGGAGAGTATCGTGCTTCGCATGCCTTACGCTCCTTTAGTGTTGTTACTCGCCGTGGCGGCGACTGCAAGTAACGCCGCGGACTACCCCAACCATCCCGTGCGCCTGGTCGTGCCGTTTGCGCCAGGCGGGGGCGCGGACACGCTCGCAAGGATCGTCGGGCAATCGTTGTCCGAGCGCCTGTCGCAGCCGGTGGTGATCGACAATCGCGGCGGGGCAGGCGGCGTGGTTGGGACGGAACTGGTCGCGCGCGCAAGCCCTGACGGCTATACCTTGCTGCTCGGGACACAGAGCACGCATGGCACCAATCCGAGCCTGTACAAGAAGTTGCCGTACGATCCTGTGGGGGGATTCGCACCTGTCACGCTGCTCGCGTCCGTGCCGAATGTTCTCGTCGTGAATCCTTCGGTTGCAGCAAGCAGCGTCAAAGAGCTCATTGCCCTTGCCA
The DNA here is from genome assembly GCA_009377585.1 of Betaproteobacteria bacterium. Lineage (NCBI taxonomy): Bacteria > Pseudomonadati > Pseudomonadota > Betaproteobacteria > Betaproteobacteria bacterium. The sequence goes on along the minus strand of WHTS01000158.1, from coordinate 8,224 downwards.
AGCGCACTCCAGGCGGCCTGAATTACGCGTCAGTCGGCGTCGGAAGTTCCCAGCAACTGGTGGCGGAGCTCTTCAAGAGCCGGGCCGGAATAGACATGGTTCACGTTCCATACAAGGGCACTGCCCCGGCCCTCAACGACCTCATCTCGGGACAAGTTCAGGTGATGTTCACCAATCTGATTACGTCGGCGCCACACATCAGGAGCGGGAGACTGAGGGGGCTTGCCGTTACGAGCTCCAAACGATCGTCGGTTGCTCCGGAACTGCCTACTCTTGCCGAGGTCCTTCCGAAATTTGAAGCGTCGTCCTGGTATGCCTTGCTCGCGCCGGCGAAAACTCCTGGCACCGGTTATTGCAGCCTTGAACCGGCACGTGACATCGATCCTGTCCACCGAGCAGATTCAGTCGCGTCTCGCGGCAGCCGGAGCCGAGCCGGCCGGCGGTACGCCCGAGGACTTGGCCGCGTACATACGCGAAGAAATTCGCAAGTATGCAGAAGCAGCAAAGCTGGCGAACATTCAACCTGAGTAGAAATCACGGAGGCGAGGATGGATGCGACAACCGAAACATTCGGCACCGTGCCCCTGGCAGAGTCGCTGGCGTGCGAAATAAGGGGGCTCGATCTTGCAACGAGTCTGACCGGGGACCACGTGGGTGCGATTAAGGCTGCCCTGGACAAGTACTCGATAGTCATATTCAGAGATCAGCGCATTACTCAGCAAGGTCAGGTCGATCTCGCCGCACGGCTCGGGCCGCTTCGCGTTCCGCCGATCTACAAATACGGCGTCGATGGCATGCATCCCTCGCTGCATTTGGTCTCGAATGTCTTGCACAACGATCAGCAGATCGGGCTGGCCGATGCTGGCGTGTTCTGGCATTCCGACGCCGCGTACATGCCTAGGCCGGTGATGTACACGTTGCTCTACGGAGTGGAAATCCCGCACGCTGCTGACGGCCGGGCGCTGGGCAACACCCGGTTCGCAAGCATGGCAGCCGCGTACGAAGCCTTGCCGGACGAAATTCGGACAAGGATACAAGGTCGCCGGGTAATACAAAGCCTGCGCCAGAAATACGAGAAGAAAATCGCTGCGGGCGTCTTGAAGCGCGGGCCGCTCACGCAGGAGCAATATGCCAAGGCGCCGGACCGCGACCAGCCCATGGTACGGACGCACCCGAACACTGGCAGAAAAAGCCTGTATATCAGCGAAGGGCACTCCGCCGGGATCGTGGGCATGCCCAATGCCGAGGCCAACGCCTTGCTGGCGGAGCTGTGCGCGTTCTCCACCCAGTCGCGTTTCGTGTACGACCATCAGTGGCGAGTGGGCGACCTGGTCGTGTGGGACAACGCAGCCACGGTGCACAAGGCGACATTCGATTACAAGCTGCCGCAACGCCGGCTCCTGCATCGGTGCACGGTCGAGGGCACGGAACCCTTCTAGAGGCTGTTCCATGAAGCGCAGTCTGCTGTTTTTTCTCGCCACGTTACTCCTGGCGCCCGCCGTCCCGACTCGGAGCGCGCGCGCGAGCGAGTATCCAACGCGCCCGTTGCGGTTTATCGTCCCGTTTCCTCCAGGCGGTGGAGCCGATACCCTGGCGCGGGTGGTCTCAGCCGGCATCGGAGAGATCCTGGGACAGCAGGTGGTCATCGACAATCGGGCAGGTGCCGGCGGCAATATCGCGGCGGAACTGGCGGCCAGGGCGGCACCGGATGGATACACTCTCCTGCAGACCAACATAGCCCACGCCATCAGCGCAACCGTCTATCGCAAGCTCGGCTACGACCTGGTGGATGATTTCAGCGCGGTGACGGGACTGGCCTCGACGCCGTACATGCTCCTGATCGCACCGACTCTCAAGGCGCCCAGCGTGAAGGAGGTGATCGCGTACGCCAAGCGCCATCCGGGTGAACTGCGCTACGGCTCATCGGGCAGCGGCGGCTCCAGCCACCTCGCGATGGAGCTTCTGAAAGCGATGGCCGGGTTCGATGCGACTCATATCCCTTACAAGGGTGCGATGCCCGGGATGATCGACCTCATGTCGGGACGGATCGAACTGATGTTCAACACGCTCGGCGTCGCGCTCAACCAGGTGAGGAGCGGCAAGCTGAGAGCACTCGCCGTGTCCAGCGCGCGCCGATTTCCAACGGCTTCGGAGTACCCGACGATCGCCGAGTCAGGTGTCCCCGGATACGAGGCGTATACGTGGTACGGCATCATGGTTCCGGCCGGCACGAAGCAAGAGATCGTTTCTCAACTCCACGCTACGACAGTCAGCGCACTGCGCAAGCCCGGCCTGAGGGATCAGTTGATCAGCCAGAGCTACGAGATCGTCGGTAGCAGTCCGGCGGACTTTGCCGCGCATGTGAAATCGGAGATGTCCAAATGGGGAGAAATCGTAAAGTCGTGGGGTGCCAGGGTTGAATGAGCGGTGCGGTCGGGCCGCATCTGCAGACAACACTTCCTCAAGCGTATTCCATCGATGGAAAGATCATATGCGGCCATCTGAAGAAACCGCCGTTGCCGAAGAAAATCATCCCGGATCGAACCCCCGGCCACTTTCGGAGCTGACTGCGCTCAAGCCGCGCGAGTTGCGCGAGGCGATCCGGCGCGGCGAATGGACGCAGCGCATGCATGGTCTCGGGTTGGGTTACACCATGTCCAATCTGGCTGTTCTGCCATCCGAATACGCTTACGACTTCCTGCTGTTTTGCCAGCGTAACCCGCTGCCTTGCCCAGTGATGGAAGTTACCGACAAGGGCTCACCGGTTCCGCGTCGATACGCGCCCAGTGCCGACCTGAGAACCGACTTGCCGCGCTACCGGGTATTCGAGCACGGACGCCTTGTCGACGAGCCCACCGACATCATCCGGTACTGGAACTCGGATTTCGTCGCATTCCTGCTCGGTTGCAACCTGACCTGTGCTGGCGCAATGGAGCGCGCCGGCGTTCCGATGACAACCAGCGTGCTCTACGTCAGCAATATTCCATGCCGGCCGGCCGGCCGCTTTTCGGGTCCGGTCATCGTGAGCATGCGGCGTGTGCCGCGGGACAGGGTCACGCGTGCAGTCCAGGTGACTTCGCGTTTTCCGAACACCCATGGTGCGCCCCTGCACATTGGCGACCCTGCGGCGATCGGTATCGACGACATGTCCAAACCCTGGTTTGGCATCGCCCCCACATTCGAACCGAATGAGGTTCCGGTGTTCTGGGCGTGCGGCGTTACGCCGCAAAGCGCGGCGCTCGAGGCCAAGCTGCCTATCATGATCACGCACGCCCCGGGGCACATGTTCGTTACCGATGCCCTGGATGAAGAGACCGCGGCGCTGTAGCGCGCACGCGGCTCTTGCACACCACACCATGTGTGATTCATGCCTCGCCTTTCGGCCATAAGACGGGACGCCCCTGGATGGGGCGTACGTGTATGACGGTTTTGCACAAACTCCCTGCTCATCAGCGTCGTGCGAAGGAGCGCGTCGAGACAAGGTTATTCGCGACGAACTTCACAGGAGCAGGCGATATTCTCGGGTGACCGCAGGAGATCAACATCCAATGCAATCGAATCGGATCCGAACCAAGTCGACTTACGCTTGCAAATGCGAGGTGGCAAAGCGATTTCGCGGCAGGATGCTGCCATGGGTTGTCCTGCTTGTCGTGGCAACTGCCGGTGCGCATGCTCAAACGGGCACAAGCGATTATCCGAACCGGCCGATCCGTTTGTTGGTTCCGTTTTCCGCCGGAGGCACCGCGGATATCGTGGCGAGGTCCATCGCGCAAGCTTTTGGTGGCATACTAGGTCAGCAGATCGTGGTAGACAACCGCCCGGGCAGCGGCGGAATACTGGGAACCGAGCTCGCGACCTTAGCTCCCAAGGACGGTTATACCGCCGTCATCGGCAATATCAGCACGATCGCGGTGAGCCCGGCGTTATACCCGAAGCTGCAGTACGACCCGCTGCGGGATTTCTCTCCGGTAGCCTTGATCGCATCGGCGCCTTTCGTCATGGTGACGTCGGTGTCCCTGGGGCCGAAGACCGTAAAAGAGTTCATCGCACTGGCCCGGACGAGACCAGGCAAGTTGAATTATGCGTCCACCGGTATCGGCAGTCCGGGACATCTGGCTGCAGCAGTCCTTGCGTCCTCCGCGAACATCGAAATGCAGCACGTGCCATACAAGGCCCTGGGTACGGCGCTGACCGACCTGTTCTCCGGAGAGGTCCACCTTTTGTTTCTCGGCATAGCACCGTCCCAGGCGCAGTTGAAGGCGGGAAAGGTTCGCGCCATCGCGATATCGAGCCGAAGCCGCTCGCGCTTGATGCCTGACGTTCCGACGGTTGCGGAAGCGGGCATACCCAAGTTCGACGTAACCGGGTGGTACGGATTGTTCGTGCCACGCGGCACGCCGAGCGGTGTCATTACCAGACTGAATGCAACCATGGCGAAAGCGGCCTCCATACCCGAACTGGAGAAGCGGTTCACCGGTCTGGGAGCCGAGCTCTTCGCACATAGCGTGAGCCAGTTCGCCGGCTTCGTTGACGCAGAAATCCGGAAGTGGGGCAAGGTCGTCAGGGAATCCGGAATACAGCCGGAGTGAGTTCGAGATACGGCGCATCAGCCAGCTTGCCTCGTCAAGAAGGCAGATGAACACGGAAGCGGCTTTGACCGGGTGCCTCTCTTCGGTGAATGGCGCGCTCGGTTCGTCGTGATGAGGTGAGGGCGGTGGCGCTACCCGGGAATGAGGCCCTCTCCGGGATACGCACTCGGGTCATCGCTCAGGGACGCATCGTAATCGATCCGGGGGCCGGTCCGTATGCCGCCATTGTAAGAGGGAGCAGCGATGCCTTCGCTATGTGTTGCCGACGATTTGGATATGTTCTATGCAATCGATGATTACACTGACCCGTGGAAAGGCGCCGAAACGATTCTGATGCTGCATGGGCTGGCCGAAAGCCATGAGGCATGGTTTGCGTGGGTGCCAGCCCTGGCCAGACATTTCAGGATCGTGAGACCCGACATGCGCGGCTTTGGTAAAACGACCGCTATGCCGGTGGACTATCCGTGGAACCTGGATACCGTTGTAGACGATTTCGTCTCCCTCATGGACGCGCTTGCTACGGATCGGTTTCATGTGATCGCCGCCAAGATAGGCGGTACCGTGGCACGCCGTCTTGCGGCTAGGTTTCCGGGCCGCGTCAGGACTCTCACGGTAGCGGGGACGCCGCCTCCCTATCGAGACACGGTCGCTGCGCGTGCCGAGGCTTGGTCAAAGGAGATTCGGGTCGATGGGATCGAGAGCTGGGCGCGCCGAACTATGCTGGGCCGACTGGGTGACAAGTTCCCTGCGGAAGGGGTGGCATGGTGGGCCGAACTGATGGCAAGGACCGCACCTTCCAGCGTCCTGGGATCCATTCTGCCAATTCCTTCGACAGACATTCGCGGGGACCTGGCGAAGATCTCGTGTCCAACCCTTGTAATAACCACACCAGGCAGCGGCCTTGGTTCCGTCGAAGAAACGCGCTCGTGGCAAAGCAAGATACCTGACTCCGAACTCCTAGTGTGTGAGGGCAACTCGTATCACGTTGCCGCTAGCCACGCCGACGAATGTGCGGCCGCGACTCTGAGGTTCCTAAGAAGGCACCCCGGCCAGGGCGGGATCCGGAGCTTCGCCTCGTGATATCCCTGCCGAGGATTGTCAGGGGCGATTACAGGAAACCGCGCCACCGGTCGGTTGACCCGGTCCCAGGAATATCGGTCGTGCGGCATTGCGGCGTCCCCAGGGCAACATGGTAAATTTCGTTATGGATAACAGCAGGAAAGTAGTCGTCGACGATATCGCCATCGAATACGAGCTCGACGACTATACGGAGCCTTGGCGCGAGGATCTACCGGAAACGGTTTTGCTTCACCATGGCTACTGCCGCAACATGCATTTCTGGCGCCCTTGGGTACCTTTGCTCGCCGACGAGTTTCGGGTCTTGCGCCTCAGCGGGCGCGGCTGCGGCGGCACTACCGTACCGCCGCAGCAGACGCCCTACACCCTCGAGCGCCTGGTGTCCGATGCGATCGGGCTGCTGGATGCTTTGTCCATTCGGCGTGTCGTCTGGGTCGGCGAATCCTCGGGGGGCATCCTCGGGCTGGCGACTGCGCTTGCGCACCCGGACCGCATCAGCGCGCTCGTTTTGTGCGACACACCGTTCAAGATCGATGATCGCGTGGCAGATGCTTACAACGTGGGGGAAGCCGACTATGCATCGGCCATCGCCAAGCACGGCTTCAAGGCCTGGTGCCTACAAACGCTCGGCTACCGGATCGATCTTTCGCGCGCCTCGTCTTCACTCCAGCATTGGTATGTGGAGCAGATGGGAGCGGCGCCCGAGCATATCGCGGTGTCGCATCATCTCATGGCGGTCGACGTCGATATCTGGCCCCGGGTCGGCGAAATTGCGGCACCGACGCTGATCATGGTGGGAGCGAACAGCAAACTAGCAACGGCCGAGCGAATGCTTGCCATGCGTCGAACGTTGCCGGCGGCGAAGCTGGTGACGTTCGCCGGCTTTGGTCACGGCATCAATCTGATCGAGCCGCGAAGATGTGTCGCGGAAGTTCGCAACTTTCTAACCGAAGAGCGCGCTCGCACGAGCGGTGGCGACACCTGGCGAGCGACGCCGATCGCCGACTCACGGGAGTAGACATTGGGCGTTACAGAGCAACTGGCTCGCTTTGGCGTCGAATCCGACGCCAGTTTCCTGACCGAGCCGCTGATTCGCTCGGCCAAGGCCAAGATCCTGGATACCTGCGCCACGATGCTCGCCGGCTCGCGCGCCCCGTCCGCGACAATATCGCTCGAGACGGTTCGGCAAGCCGGAGGCATTCCCCAAGCGACGGTACTGGGTTGGGGAGAAAAGACCTCGCTGGTGAACGCCGGGTTCGTGAACGGGGTGAGCGCACACGCGCTCGAGTACGACGACATCACTGCAGGCGCCGGGCATGTCAGTGGATGTATTTTGCCCGGCTGCATTGCCGTAGCGGAGCACGCTGGTCTTTCGGGCAGAGCCCTGATCGAAGGATTCGCCGTAGGGTTTGAAGTATTCTGCCGCATGGCGCACGGCCTGCGTCCTGACATCATCGATCGCGGCTGGCACCCTCAGGCGGTCATCGGAGGCCAGGGTGTTGCCGTAGCGGCATGCCGAATGCTCGGGCTGGACCAGATGACAGCGCGCATGGCGATGGGCATCGTGGCCTCGTCCGCCACAGGCGTACGGAAGAACGTCGGTTCGATGGGCAAGGCCTTCCATGTCGGGAACACAGTGCGCGCGGGACTCTTTGCGGTCATGCTCGCGCGCAAGGGTTTCAAGGTCGACCCCGACATCATCGAAGGCTCGGACGCTGTCGCCGACGGTCACGAGCGCTTCGGGCTTGCCGATACGTTCAATGGAGTCGGCAACTACCGGCTCGATCGTATGGTGGAGGATCTGGGCGGCCAGTTCGAGATCGCGAAGAATACGACCATGGTCCGACTGCATCCGGGCTCGAGTGCGCCTGCGGCCGCCATAGACGGGATGATCGAACTCGCGACGAGCCACGATCTGCGCGCGGAGCAGGTTGCTGAAATCCGCCTGGAGTGCACGCCGCAATGCCTGGCTATCGCCCCGTACAAGGAACCGGTGGACGTATACAAGGCGAAGTTTTGCCTGCCTTACACCATGGCGCTCGCATTTCTCGATCGCAAAGTCGGCCTGGAACAATATACGAGCGCACGAATCGTCGATCCGAGAGTGCGTGCTGTCATGGAGCGGGTCAGCGTCATCGTGCCGGCGGATCTTCAGCGCCATAAGGGCCAGTGGGGCGAAAACGGCGTCAACTGGGGCGAGGCGCGAATCACGATCCGGCTCCGCGATGGAACCGTTTTGCGCCAGGCCTGCTCTCACGCCAAGGGCTGGACCGAGCGCCCGTGTTCCTGGCAGGACTTGTGTGAAAAGTTCGAGGATTGCGCGGCGACCGTTCTTGATTCCCGGCGGATTGCGGAAGCGATCGCGATGATCGAGCAACTGGAGGAGCTGAACGGCGTCGGAGAATTGATTCGCGTACTGGATCCCCCCGAGGGGCATTGACACTTTACCCGAGCAACCATCGCCTTTTCCCACGGAGGACCCATTGAGAAATCGATCCGCGCTGCGTTCGTTTCCTGCCGTTCTTTTTTCGCTGATGTCATGTGCTGCTTGGGCGCAA
>WHTS01000157.1 GCA_009377585.1 Betaproteobacteria bacterium | reverse complement strand
GTGAATTTCATGGCGTTCGAAAGCAGGTTGGCAAACGCGAGCCGGATCAGCGCCGGGTCGATCTCGGCTTCGCCCAGATCTTCCACCGCGATATCGATCTCGCGTCCGGGCTGCTCGCTGCGCAGCCAGTTGAGCGCGTCTTCCACCGCTTCGTTGAGGCGCACACGGGTGCGTGCGAGCGGCTGGCGCGACAGCCTTTGCAGCGAGAGCAGCGCATCGATCAGCGTTCCCAACCGGACCGCGTTGCCGTACATGCGCTGCAGATAGTTCTGCGCGGTATCCGGCAGAATCGGCGTAAGCTCCTCCTCGAGGATCTTGGCATAGCCGCTGATCGCACGCAGCGGCGCGCGCAAGTCGTGCGCGATCGAGTACGACAGCGCCTCAGCCTCGCGGTATGCGGTCTCGAGCTGCGCGGTGCGTTCCGCCACCCGCTGTTCCAGGTCGTTGTTGAGCTGCATGAGCTGGTTGCGCGTCTCGCGCAGCGCCGTAACGTCGCGCGCGACCACGATCTCGCCGATGTGTTGGCCGGAATCGTCGTACATCGGTCCGGCGGTGCCGAACACATACACGGACTGTCCGCCGCGGGTGGTGCAGCGCGACTCGAAGCGGACGCGGTGCGCCCCGCGGATCCGGGCCAACAGCCGCTCGTAATCGCGCTCCGAAAGGTTGCGCAGTTGCAGCTCGCGCGCCTTGCGCCCGATCGCATACTCGGCGCTGTAGCCGTAGAGCTGCTCCGCGCCGGGGTTCCAGCTCATGATGACATCGTCGAGATCGCGCGTCAGGATCGCGTCCTCGGACTGCTCGACGATGCTGGCGAGGAAACGGCTCTGCGCTTCGCTCGCGCGCAACTGCGCCTCGGTGGCGGCGCGCTCGATCGCCATGCCGAGCACATTGGCGATGGCGGTGAGCGTATTGGCGTCGTCGGCGTCGAAGCGCCGGCGCCGGGTTGCGTGCACGGCGAGCACGCCATAGGGGTGGCTGCGGCCGCGAATGATCACGCTCATTCCGCTGACCACCCCGTGTTCGAGCAGCGTCGGCGAGGGGCGGAAACGCGCCTCGGCGCGCAAGTCGGTGACGATCACCGGCGCGTTGTGTTGAATGGTGTACCCGGCCTGCGAATCTCCCGCGGCGTTGAGCACGCGCCGGCCGAAGGCAACCGGTTTCAAGCCTGCGCTCACTCGTGCCCGCAACTGCTTGCCTGCGTCGAAAAGCTCCAGGACCTCTGCGATCTCGACCCGGAATACGTCGCGCAGCACCCGCACGATCTCTTCCATGAGGACATCGGGCGCCGTGCCGGCCAGCGCTTCCTGACCGAGCGCGGCAATGGCCGACTGACGCGCTGCACGGCGCGCGACGCGCGTTCCAGCCGGCGACTCCGGCGGCTGGGGCGGCTGGGGCGGTTGCCGCGGAATACGGGGCGCTATTGCCGTTCTCCTCGGACGTGGGGCGGCATACTACAGCCTGCCGGGGGAGCACGCCGGGCTCATCGCGCGAGCGTCCGGTCCAGGAAGCGTCGAACCCATTGCAGCAGCTGATCCTCGCGGTCGGTGAAGAAATGATCCGCGTCGCTCACCTGCACCTGCGAAGAGGCCGCCATGCCCCGCAACGTCTCGGCGCGGCGCGGCGCCCCGGCGCGCACAGCAGGCAGGTCGCGGCTGCCGTGCAGATCGAGCACCGGCAAGCGCAGGCGTTCGGGCCGCACGAATTCGCCGCTCAGGCCGATCGCCGCCCATGCCACGATTTCAGGTTGCGGCGTCGTGACCAGGAACTCGTTGCTCATGCGCGCTCCCATGCTGTGAGCGACGATGGCGATGGCGCGATGACCGCGCCCTCGCAGCCAGGCAAGCGCGGCGCGCAGACGTTCCGTGGCTTCCGGAAACGTGGCTGGATATTCCTCCGGCGGGGCGTCGGCCGCAAGCACCGGCATCTGTATCGACAGCGTCGCATAGCCGTCTTCCGGCAAGGCGCTGCGGAGCGTATTGACGAGCCCCCAGTCCGGATGCACGCCCCTGCCATGGACAACGATGACGGCGCCGCGGGCTTTCGCCACGCCGGTATGGATGGCCAGGAAGGTGCGCCCGGAAGCGAGCTCGAGCTGCACGGGTTCGCCGACCAGGATGGCCGGCGTGATCTCCTGCGCCCAGCGCTGCTCGCGCGCATAGTCGGCGCTCTGGGCGTGCGCGCACGGCAAGCCGGTGAGGACGAAGACTGTGGCCACCAGCGCGCTGGCGAGCAGCGGGGCGAAAGCAATGGCCGCACGAACCGAGCGCGATGCCGACTTCGCCATCGCATTGTAGCGCCTCGCCTTTCGCCCGCGTGCCATGGCGGCTGGGTGTCGTCGCGTGACTGCCATGGGGGCGAAGCCGATGCGGCGGATTCAAGCCGCGCTTCGTACCGGTTGTCGTTTCGCTGTTTGCGCCGCTTCGGCGAGGTGTTGCATTGCGGCCGTGACGCCGCCCTTGCGATGCGGCACGCCGGCCAGCTCGAGCCCTATTTCGACCCCCGCCAGCGTGCCGAGCAGCATGAGATCGTTGAAATCGCCCAGGTGGCCGATGCGAAACACCTTGTCGGCGATTTTCCCCAAGCCGCTCCCGAGCGACATGTCGAAGTGCTCGAGCACGACCTTGCGCAGGGCCACCTCGCTATGCCCCGCAGGCATCTGCACGGCCGTGAGCGAGCCCGAATATTCGGCCGGGTTCGCGCACTGGATCTCCAGCCCCCAGGCTTGCACCGCTCGCCGCGTCGCCTCGGCGTGGCGAGCGTGGCGCCGGAAGACGTTCTCCAGGCCTTCTTCCTCGACCAGCATGTGCAGCGACTCGCGCAGTCCGTAGAGCAGATTCGTCGCCGGCGTGTAGGGGAAATAGCCGTTCTTGTTCGCCGCCAGCATCTCCTCCCACGACCAGTAGGATTTCGGCATGCGCGCGCGCGTCGCCGCGGCCAGCGCCTTGTCGCTCACGGCGTTGAACGAGAGCCCCGGCGGCAGCATGAGCCCCTTCTGCGAGCCGCCGACGGTCACGTCCACGCCCCACTCGTCATGGCGGTAGTCGATCGAGGCGAGCGACGAGATGGTGTCGACCATGAGCAGCCCCGGATGGCGGGCGCGATCGATCGCCGCGCGCACTTCGCCGATGCGGCTCACGACGCCGGTGGACGTTTCGTTGTGCACCACGCAGACCGCCTTGATGGCGTGGTCGCGGTCTTCGCTCAGCCGCGTTTCGATCGCGGCCGGGTCGGCGCCGTGGCGCCAATCGCCCGGGATGAACTCGGGGGCGAGCCCGAGCTTCGTTGCCATGGTTTTCCAGAGCGTGGCGAAATGGCCGGTTTCCGCCATCAGCACGCGGTCGCCGGGATCGAGCGCATTCACCAGCGCCGCTTCCCAGGCACCGGTGCCGGACGCCGGATAGATCACCACCGGCGAGCGCGTGCGGAATACCGCCTGCATGCCGCTCAGGACTTCGCGCCCCAGGGCACCAAAATCCGGCCCGCGATGATCGATGGTCGCCCGGTCGATGGCGCGCAATACCCGCTCGGGCACGTTGGTCGGTCCGGGAATCTGCAGGAAATGACGGCCGGCGCTGTAGGGCATGGATTCCTCGCCGAATGGGTTTGAGGGATGTGCGTTTGGCGACGTGCGGCTGCGGGCCGCCGCATGCCTTGTTCTCCAAGTGAAAGTAGAATGTATGCCGTTGCCTGTCAAGGACGCGACATGCCTGCCTCGCTGTCATACCGGTTTCGCGGTTGCGCCGGCTGCGGCGCGGCGAAGGCGCGCTAGTGTGATGAATCTGAGTGCGTCGCACATCTGTCGCTCCCGCTATGGCGGAAGCGACTTCCCGCGCATGCGGGAATCCAGACCGAAGCTTTGCCTGGACCCCCGCCCCCCGATAGGAGCATTCGGGGGCAAGCTTCGCGGGGGTGACGAATCTCTGATTCAGGACGCCAGGTGATGCCTGATTCGGCCTTGCAATCCCCTCTGGCGCGGCGCCTCGCGCGCGAGGTCGACGGCGAAGTGCTGTTCGACGCCGCTTCGCGCGGGCGCTATGCCACCGATGCGTCGATCTATCAGATCGAGCCGGTCGGCGTCGTGCTGCCGCGCAGCGAAGAGGCCGCCCGCAGCGCGATCGGCATTGCGAACGAGATGCAAGTGCCGTTGCTTCCGCGCGGCGCCGGCACCTCGCAATGCGGGCAGAGCGTGGGGGCCGCGCTCGTCGTCGACCACAGCAAGTACCTGAACGAGCTGGTGAGTCTCGATGTCGAGCAGCGCAGCGCGGTGGTGCAGCCCGGCATCGTGCTCGATCGGCTGAACGCCTTTTTGCGTCCGCACGGGTTGTGGTTTCCCGTGGATGTTTCGACCAGCGCCCAAGCCACCATCGGCGGCATGACGGGCAACAATTCCTGCGGCTCGCGCTCGATCGCCTACGGCAACATGGTGCACAACGTGGCGGCGATCGACGCCATGCTGGTGAGCGGCGAGCGCTACCGGTTCGGCCCGATCGCGGAGGATCCGGCCGAATCGTCGTGGCCCGAGGGCTATTCGGCGCTGGCGCAATACCTGCGCACGCTGTACGAGCGCGAAAGGGAAGAGATCGCCGCGCGCTTTCCGAAGGTGCTGCGCCGCGTGGCCGGCTACAACCTCGATCATCTGGGGCCGCCGCATGCCAACGCCGCGCATTTGCTCGTAGGCAGCGAAGGCACGCTCGCGTTCTTCGAGCGCGTGCACCTGAAGCTCGCCCCGCTGCCCAGGCACAAGACGCTCGGCGTCTGTCACTTCCCGCGCTTCTACGATGCCATGCAATCGGCGCAGCACATCGTCAAGCTCGATCCGGTCGCGGTCGAGCTGGTCGATCGCACCATGATCGCGCTCGCGCGCGAGAACGAGGCGTTTCGTCCCACGGTCGAGCGTTGCATCGTGGGCGAGCCCGAGGCGATCCTGCTGGTGGAGTTTGCCGGCGACGATCGTGCCACGCAGGTCGAGCGGCTGCGGCAACTGGCCGAGCTCATGGGCGACCTGGGATTGCCCGGAAGCGTCGTGCAGATTACCGATGCGAGCCTGCAGCGCGATCTGTGGGAGGTACGCAAGGCCGGGCTCAACATCATGATGTCGATGAAGGGCGACGGCAAGCCGGTATCGTTCATCGAGGACTGCGCCGTGCCGCTCGAGCACCTGGCCGAATACACCGACCGGCTCACGCAAGTGTTCCACAAGCACGGCACGCGCGGCACCTGGTACGCGCATGCCTCGGTCGGCACGCTGCACGTGCGCCCGATCCTGGACATGCGCCGCGATGGCGCGCAGAAGATGCGCGCCATCGCCGAGGAAGCGTGTGCACTGGTGAAGGAGTACAAGGGCGCGTATTCGGGCGAGCACGGCGACGGCCTGGTGCGCTCGGAGTGGATCGCGCCGTTCTTCGGGCCGCGGCTCACCGCCGTGCTGGGCGAGATCAAGCGGCGCTTCGATCCGAACGGGCTCATGAACCCCGGCAAGATCGTGAGCCCGTCGAAGCAGGACGATTCGGCGTTATTCCGCTACAAGCCGGGCTATCGGACGATTGCGCTCAAGCCGGTGCTCGACTGGTCGGCCTGGGGCGGCTACGACAAGGCCGTCGAGATGTGCAACAACAACGGCCATTGCCGCAAGTTCGACGCCGGCACCATGTGTCCGTCGTACCGGGCAACGCGCGACGAGCAGCACCTGACGCGCGGGCGTGCCAATACGCTGCGGCTCGCGCTTTCCGGCCAGCTCGGTGCGGCCGGCATCGCCTCGCCCGAAGTGATCGACGCGCTCGACTTGTGCGTGTCGTGCAAGGGCTGCAAGCGCGAATGCCCGACCGGTGTGGACATGGCGCGCATGAAAATCGAGGCGCTGTACCACTGGCGCAAGACCCATCCCCTGAATGCGCGCGAGCGGCTGATCGCCTCCCTGCCGCGCTATGCGCCCTGGGGCGCGCGCCTGTCGCCGTTGCTGAACCTGCGCGACCGATTGCCGGGGCTGGCTCGCGCGAGCGAGCGCCTGCTCGGTTTCTCCGCGCGGCGCAGCCTCCCGCGCTGGCGCGGCGACTGGTTCCGCGATCGGGAGATCGTGCGCCAGCAGGCGCGCGCGCGGCCACAGCCGGCGTCGCGGGAGCAATGCGGCGCGGGCGCCGAGCATCATGAAGTGGCGCTCATCGCCGATACGTTCAACCGCTACTTCGAGCCGGAGAACCTGCGCGCCGCGGTGGCCGTGCTGCGCAAGGCAGGATACGTCGTTCATCTGGTTCGGCCCGACGCCGGCGCGCGGCCGCTGTGCTGCGGCCGAACGTTCCTCGCTCAGGGCCTGGTCGAGGAAGCGCGCGTGGAGCTGCGTCGCCTGCTGGTCGCGCTCAACCCCTATGTCGAGCGCGGCATCCCCGTGATCGGCCTGGAGCCATCGTGCCTGTTCACACTGCGCGACGAGCTGCTCTCGATCCTGCCCGCGGCCGAGGTAGGTACCGTGAGCCTGGATGCCTATCTGCTCGAGGAATTCCTGGACGCTCAGGCTCAGGCGGGCAGATTGAATCTGGCGCTGCACGCGTTGCCGCAGCGGCGGGCGCTGCTGCACGGCCATTGTCATCAGAAGGCGTTCGACGTGATGCCGAGCGTCGAGCGGGTGCTGAAGCTCGTGCCCGGGCTCGAGGTCGAGACCGTGGTATCCAGCTGCTGCGGAATGGCGGGCGCGTTCGGTTACGAAGCCGAGCACTACGAGGTTTCGATGAAGATGGCCGAAGCGAGCCTGCTGCCTCGAATCCGGACAAGCGGCGAGGATACGCTGCTGGTCGCCGACGGCACCAGCTGTCGACATCAGATCCGCGACGGCGCCGGGCGCGAAGCGATCCACGTTGCAAGAGTGCTGCAAGCCGCGATGAACTGAGCCAGTGTCCTGAGTCCGGGATTCGTCGCTGCAACCCCGATCGTCTGCCCCGCGCCCGAGAGTGGCAAAAGTGTCGAAATCGGCGCCAGACGCGAAGTGAACCGCAGCCAGGTTGGACACCTGGCGAGGATTCACGACAATGTATGGCGTCGATTCTCGGCATCTTTTGCGCGGCGAATTTCGGACTCAGGACACTATGCCCCAGCTGTTCGTGCTTTTGATGTTCTTCGAGCTGTGCTACAAACAGTACGGGCATCGTCGGAGATCGGATATGGAAACGCAGGCCCTGCGCGTGATGGTGGTCGACGACAACCCTGTGGTCGCCGATCGTCTGGTCGGTCTGCTGAGCGAGGACACCCGCGTGACGGTGTGCGACCGGGTCGAATCGGGGTTGCTCGCTTTCGCCCGCATCGCAGCCGATCGCCCCGACGCCGTGCTGATGGATCTCGAGATGCCTGGAATCGGCGGGCTCGCCGCCATTCGCCGCATCAAGGCGCTGGTGGGGCCGCCCGCCATCATCGTGGTCACCTTGCACGACACCGAGGAGATGCGTCGCGAATCCGCCGCCGCGGGCGCGGACGCATTCGTGCCCAAGAGTCGGGTGGCGCGAGACCTGCTGCCTACGCTGAACGCGCTGTTCCCGCAGCAGCCATCGCACGGCGAGGCCGCCGCCTGATCGGGGCGTTCGAGCCTCGAAGCCGGGCCACGCGGGACAATCCGCGGCGGCTATGCCGCAGGCGTTAGCCGCTGCTCGCCGGCCGAAGCCGGCCGGATTTCCTGTACGATTGCGCTGGTTTCGCGCTTCCCCGCACATTCATCCGTTCGCGCAGCTTGCCGGCCGATTTGCGGCAGGCGGGTGCGCCGCGCCGCGACCGTCGATCAGCAACGAAAGGTAGTCAGAAATGGCAGGACCGCTATCCCATATCCGTGTATTGGACATGACGCGCGTGCTGGCCGGCCCCTGGACCGGGCAGAACATGAGCGATCTTGGCGCCGAAGTGATCAAGATCGAACGCCCGGGCAAGGGCGACGATTCGCGCGCCTTCGCGCCGCCGTACATCCGCGATTCCGCCGGCCAGGAGACCCACGAGTCGGCCTATTTCTGCTGCGCCAACCGCGGCAAGAAGTCGGTCACCGTGGACATTTCCAAGCCCGAGGGCGCGAAGCTCGTGCGCGAGCTGGCGGCCAAGGCCGACGTGCTGCTGGAGAACTACAAGTTCGGCGACCTCGCCCGCTACGGGCTGGGTTACGAGCAGCTCAGCCAGATCAATCCCGGGCTCGTCTACTGCTCGATCACCGGCTTCGGTCAGACCGGCCCCGACCGGGAGAAGCCCGGCTACGACTTCATGATCCAGGGCATGGGCGGCATCATGAGCGTGACCGGGGAGAAGGGCGGGGGCCCGCAGCGCGTCGGCATCCCGATCGCCGACATCATGACGGGGATGTACTCCAGCATCGCGGTGTGCGCCGCGCTCGCGCATCGCGCGCAGACCGGACGCGGCCAGCACCTGGACCTCGCGCTTCTCGACTGCCAGGTCGCGGTGCTCGCCTACCAGGCGATGAACTATCTTTCCACGGGTGTCGCGCCGCTGCCTGCCGGCAATATTCACCCGAACATCGTCCCGTATCAGCCTTTCCGCACGCGCGACGGTGACGTCATCATCGCCTGCGGCAACGACAACCTGTTCCGCAAGTTCTGCGACGTGGCCGGCTGCCAGCACCTGGTGCAGGATCCGCGCTTCGCGACCAATGCCGACCGCGTGCGCAACCGCGCCGCCATCGAGCCGCTGATCGAGGAGGTCACCCGGACGCGGAGCACGCGCGAGTGGGTAGCCGCGCTCGAAGCCGCGGGCGTCCCGTGCGGTCCGATCAACACCTTGAAGGAAGTGTTCGAGGAGCCGCAGGTGAAGGCGCGCGGCATGCTGCAGGAGCTGCCTCACGCCGGCGCCGGCAAGGTGCCCCAGGTGGTGAGCCCGATGAAGTTCTCCGGCACGCCGCTCGAGTTCGCGGCCGCGCCCCCGGTGCTGGGCCAGCACACCGACGAGGTGCTGGGCAGTGTGCTCGGTCGATCGAGCGAGGAGATTGCGGCCTTGCGTGCCGCCGGCGCGATCTAGCCCCAACCGTACTGTGGAGGTCGGGCTAGCGCAGGTCGTAAAGGCGGGGAGCGGAGCATGACCCTGATCGTGCGCGACTCGATCGCGGGAGACATCCCGGCAATCCGGGAGATCTATGCCTGGCACGTGGAGAACGGCCTCGCGTCGTTCGAGGAAGTGGCGCCCGACGTCGACGAGTTCACGCGCCGCCGGGCCGACGTGCTTGCCCGGGGGCTTCCCCATCTGGTCGCGGAAGACGAATCCGGCGTCCTCGGTTATACCTATGCAGCCCCCTATCGAAGCCGCTCGGCCTACCGCTTCGCGGTCGAGAACTCCGTGTACGTGCGCCACGGTATCGCGCGGCGAGGGCTGGGTCGGGCGCTGCTCGCCGAGCTGATCGCCCGCTGCGAGCGGCTGGGCCTGCGCCAGATCGTGGCCGTGATCGGCGACAGCGGCAACAGCGCGTCGATCGGATTGCACGCCGCACTTGGTTTCAGGATGGTTGGCGTGCTGAAGGACGTGGGCTTCAAGCACGGGCGCTGGGTGGACAGCGTGTTGATGCAGTGCTCGATCGGCGGCGGGGATATAACCGTGTCAGCCGAGACCACCCCGTCCGCGACGTTGTCGCGTCCCGCCCCTCCTTGACAAGGAGGGGAAGGGTTTGAACCTCCCCTTGCTGATCAGGAGGGGAAGGGGTTTGAACCTCCCCTTGCTGATCAGGAGAGGAAAGGGTTTGAACCTCCCCTTGCTGATCAGGAGAGGAAAGGGTTTGAACCTCCCCTTGCTGATCAGGAGAGGAAAGGCTTTGAACCTCCCCTTCCTGATCAGGAGGGGAAAGGCTTTGAACCTTACCTTCCTTGGGACGGATGGTTTTGAGCCTTCCCCTCCTCTCATGAGGAGGGGTGTCGGCGCAGCCGACGGGGTGGTGTGGTTTACTGCAGACCGCCCCGCCCCCGAAACCTACCAGATCGTCAGGAATTGCCGATGTTCAGCAGCCGGCGCGCGTTCCCACCGAGAATCTGCGCGCGCTGCGTCTCGCTCAGCCCCGGCGTCTGCTCGACCACCTGCACCGGCTCGGTATAGGCGATATCGAAGCAGTAGTCCGTGCCCATCATGATCCGGTCGGCGCCGACCAGCTTGACCAGGTCCGCCAGGATGCCGGTGTCGTAGCTGATGGTGTCGTAGGTGAAGCGGCGCAGGTATTCGCTCGGGCGCCGCGGCAGGTGCTTGCATTCCGGTCGGATCAGCCAACCCTGGTCGAGGCGCCCGCGCAGGATGGGCAGCGCGCCGCCGGCATGCGGCAGGCTCACTTCCAGTTGCGGAAAGGCGTCCATGACGCCGCCGTAGATCAGGTGCGAGGCGGCGATCGCGGTCTCGAACGGGTTGCCGAGCAGGTTGATGAGGTAGTACTGCTTCATGCGCTCGTTGTTGACCATCATCGGGTGCAGGAAGATGGGAAGGTTCAGCGCCTGGCAGCGCTCGTAGACCGGCCAGAAGCTTCGATCCGATAGATCCCGGTCGCGTACCACCGTCGCCATGTAGACGCCGCGGATGCCGGGCAGTTTCGCGGCCCGCTCGAGCTCTTCCAGGGCGAGCCGGGGATTCTGCATCGGCAGGCAGGCGAAACCGTAGATGCGTTCCGGCTGCTTGCGATGACCCTCGCTGATCGCGTCGTTGAAGGCAATGCACAGGTCGAGCCCAAGCTGATCGTCAGCCCAGTAGACCATCGGTTGCGTCAGCGACAGGACGTGCACGTCCACGCCTTCGCGATCCATCTCGGCGATGCGGGCGTCGAGATCGTGGAACGCGGCCACGATCGGCCCGGTGCGCAGCAGCAACCCGACCTGGATGAAGATCTGGCCCCGGTCGTCGCGCACGACGCTGGCGCCGCAGCGACCGCCGTGCTTGGCGATCAGGTCGAGGTAGCTCGGTGGAAAGAAATGCGCATGCGTGTCGATCGTTCGCGCAGTCGCCATGATGGGTTCTCCTCCAGTATCTGTGGCGCTCTAAAGGTTGTCTCCCTCGCGCAAGCGGGGGCCCAGGACAAGAACTACCCTGGACTCCCGCTTTAGCGAGAAGTCATTTCCGCCATAGCGGGAATGACAGCCTACGGCTTGTATGCGGAAAAGACGACGTTCTCTAACGGTTGCGGCCGCTCTTCTCGGCCAGGCGCAGAATGTATTTCCACTCGGCGGGATCGACCGGCGTCACGGACAGCCGATTGCCGCGCTGCAGGATGCGCATGCGGGCGAGCTCCTTGTGCTTGCGCAGCTCCGGCAGGCTCACCGGGCCGATTCTCTTCACGAAGCGGATGTCGACATTGAGCCAGCGCGGGTCTTCGCGCGTCGACTCCGGATCGTAGTAGTCGGTCTTGCGATCGAACTGGCTTTCGTCGGGATACGCGAGCTTCGAGACCTCGGCGATGCCAACGATGCCCGGTTGGTCGCAATTGGAGTGATAGTAAAAGACCTGATCGCCGATCTGCATCTGGTCGCGCATGAAATTTCGCGCCTGGTAGTTACGCACGCCGTTCCAGGCCGTGGTCTTGTCACGGGCGAGGTCGTCGATGCTGTAGGCATCGGGCTCGGATTTCATCAGCCAGTAGCGCATAGGT
>WHTS01000156.1 GCA_009377585.1 Betaproteobacteria bacterium | reverse complement strand
ACGCCTGCCCTACCCACCGACTTCCGTCCGCGCGGGGCTGGCACCGATGCAGCGCCACGTGCCATGGTCCATCGCAACCTGCCGCTTCCGACTGGCGCGCGCCGTCGCAAGGACTCTGATCCAGTGCCCATGCTGCGGCCACAGCCTGTGCGCAGAAACCACTTAGTAACACAGTAGTACTAGAAGATTGAGGCTTCCACCGTCAGCCATCGTGCAATGCTGAGGATAGAGTTCTCCTTCACCCTCCGAAGAGACCGGTCGCATCCAACCGCAGACCCGGCCGGATGCTCCATTGTCCAAGACTTCGCGCCCCGCTACACACCGACCCGGATTGTGCTTCACAGAGTTTGCCAGAATTACGATCTTTTTTATGACCATCGTCTTCTCCCTGATGTGTCAATCCAAGAGGATCTTGACGTCCTCCTTAAGAAAGTTCTCACCTGCACACTGAATAACCACTGGCCAAAGTCGGTGGCTTATTGAGAATCCGGTAATTCGTTGACATGTTAGAACGCCAACTCGGCCTGCTGCCAGAAAGCACGAATCAGCCTCGGCCGGCGCTGCATGGATCGGAGCCTGCGTCGGGCGTAGTCGCTGACCTCGGTCAGATTGGCCGGGCACAGGTTTGCGATCTCGTGCTTCTTCAGGTACGCCCAAATGGCTTCGACGGGGTTAAGCTCGGGTGCATACGGCGGCAGGAAGGCGATAGCGAAGGCGCCGCCCTGGGTTTCAAGCCATTGGCGAAGGCGCCGGCTCTTGTGCATGCCGACTCCGTCCCAGATGATCAACAGCGGCCTTGCGATCTGGCGCTTGAGCGCGCTCAGGAATTCGATGATCTGCTCGCTCTTGATCGCACCGTCGAAGAAGCGGAAGTAGAAGCGCCACCACGACAGGCCAGCCACCGCAGACATCTGCTTCCAGGTGAAGCTTTGTTGGATCACCGGCGTCTGACCGCGCGGCGCCCAGGTTCGGGTCACGGGACACTTCTCCGAGAGCCCGGATTCGTCTACGAAGACGATGGTTCGCCCCTCGCGGCGGGCTTTTTTTTGAGCGCCAGCCAAGTCTTGCGCTTCCAGGCGCGGATCGCCTGCTCGTCGCGCTGCAGGGCGCGCTTCTCGGGCCGCTGCGGGGTAAAGCCCAAAGAGCGAAGCAGCTCCCAGCCGCCAGTGTTGCTGTACGCGATATCGAACTCGCGCTTGACCAGCAAGCGCACCCGTTTGATCGTCCACAGCTCTGTCGGGAAGCCGGCGGCGAGCGCCCCGTTCAACAGCATCTGGCGCAGCCGCTCGCACTGCGCGGGCTGCAGCCGCGTTGGCCGACCCACAGGCTTGGCTTTGAGCCGGCCTACCGCGCCGTTCGCTTCGACCAATTGCCGCGCCCATACGCTCACCGCCTGCCTGCTGACCTCCAAGCGGCGCGCAACCTCCGCCTGGGCGACGTTGCGCTTCAACAACCGCGCGCCCTCGATGCGACGCGCTTCCATGGCTTGCAGATCCCGTTTGCCCATCCACGCTCCTCGACAAACCCACTGTCGACATAACGCGCAAAGGTATCAAACGGTTGTCAACCATTTAGCGGATTCTCAATAAACCTTTTGACGGACGGTTAATACTGGTTACCCATAAATCCGGCTCGCTTGGAATGACTTATGGAACTGATACGCGCGGTTTACATCAGGCGAGGCTGAAGCGTGTGCTGATGGGTGCGAAGACTCGGAAGAAGCCCGGAAGTCGAGCGCTTCAGAGTCAAGCCCGAGCAGAGCCGGCTCGTCGAAGCCTTCACCACGTGCATAGCGCCGCAGCACCTCGATCATCTCGCGGCCGGCGCAAGAATCGGTCGAGCCCTCGCACGGGCGCAATGTAAGCAGATGAATTCCCATAGTATTCATGAAGGCGTCGCGGCACGCACCAGCAACTCGGCGAAGTCGTAGTTCACGCTCGTCACGCCGAAGTCCGGCTCCCGCTGGAACGGCTGTCGTAGGTAGTGCACGCAATTCAGCTCTTCGGATTGAAACTCGACAATGGCGAGGATGAAATCCTCCGGCTTGTTGAGCGAATAGAGGATCTCGTTCTTCGTGACCGTGATGGTGTCTGCGCCGGATACCCGTCCCTTCACTTCGATGAAGCGCAGCTTGCCGGTTCCCGGTACGCGGCTTTCGATGTCGTAGCCCAGCTTCTCGAATTCGCGGTCGGTCGGCTCGAAGCCGAGGCTACGCTCGATCTCCATGACGATCGCGCGGGCGCGTGCGGCGCTCGCTTGCGTGTCTTGCGGCGCCGTGGGCTCGGCTAGCGGCCGACCGGCCACGATCGCAAGCAGGCCCATCGGCACGACCAGCAGACCGCCCAGTACCACGGGGGGCAACGGTGAGATCTGCGCTTCGAGCTTCAGGTCTTCCAGCCGCTTTTGTAAGCGCCCCTGCAGCAGGTCGGCCCGCTTGCGCGCCTCTCCGGAGTTGAGCTTGGCGTTGGCCCTGCCCGCCTGCTCCTGCTCCTTGAGCTGCGCCGCGCGGTGGTCCCAGTAGGTGATTTCCTTGGTCAGTCGATCCTTGACCGCCGCTTCGGTCTTCTGGATCAGCGTAAGCCGCGGGCCACGCACTTCCGCCAGGTGCTCGGGGACGACGTGGGCGACGGCATGGCCTTGGGCCTTCTGCTCCAGGGCCCGATTTATCCATGCGCACTCGGGCCGCTCGAGCAGCGTTTCCGCGCCGGGTTCGTCCGCGCTCAGCGGGCGGTAGTCGAGATAAGGCGCGTAGTGCACGTGGCGTGCGCTGCCGTCGGCATCCATTTCGACATAAAGCATGCGCTTCGAGACGATGCGCCGCTCACCGGACGAAGTGAAGCTCGCGTCCTGGATCGAGTGCTCGATGTAGAACAGCACGCGCGGCCGGATGCCGTTGTCGCGCTCGTCCACGAGCACCGTGCCGCGTTTCAGCAGATCACGGTGGCGCTCGAGGGTGAGGTCGATGACCGCATCGAGCAGCGGATGCCCCGGACAGACGAACGCTGCGAGCGTCTCGCCCTGCGGCGCCACCAGTGACTTGTCGAAGGCGATCCGCTCGTACCGGGGCAGCACCGGCTCGCCGATGCCGATCAGTCGGTCCCGATTGCGCACCGAAGCCGGAACGTGGGTGATCTCGTGCCGGCGCGGCTCTCGCTGCTTAACCGTGCCACCGAGGGACTGGAAAGCGCTGTGAAAGAACGACTCGATGTAGTGCGGCTGCAGGCGGCGCGCATCGGCCCGCTCCATGTCCTCGCGGATGCGCTGAACCCGGCTTGCATCCATGGCGTCGGGGGCGAGCGCGCGATCGTCGAGCAGGTCCTGCAGATGGCTGCGGTCGAGCGCATGGTCCAGCACGGTGGTGAGGTAGGCTCTGACCTCGGGCTGCTCGCCATAGCGGATGGCCTGGATGAGCAGCTCGCGCAGCGACTTGCCCTCGAACTGAAGCTTGCCCAGGACGTCGAACACCTGGCCGCCGAGTGCCTGGCGCGCCTGCTCCAGTTTCTCCAGGAGCTTGCGATAGACATCGCCCTCGCGCGTCTCCTCGGCGACGAGGTTCCACAGATGGCAGACCTCGGTCTGGCCGATGCGGTGGATGCGACCGAAGCGCTGCTCGATGCGATTGGGATTCCACGGCAGGTCGTAGTTCACCATCAGGTGCGCGCGCTGCAGGTTGATGCCTTCGCCGGCCGCGTCCGTGGCGAGCAGAACCTGCACGTCGGGGTCGTGCCGAAAGCACTCCTGCACCTTCATGCGCTCTTCCCTGCCGATGCCACCGTGGATGATCACCACGGCCTCCTTGCGGCCGAGCAGGGTCGTGATGCGACTCTCGAGATAGTTGAGCGTGTCGCGGTGCTCGGTGAAGATGACGAGCTTCTGGTGCGGTGACGCGGTCGGTGGCGGAATGTTGCCGCTGCCGTAGTGCGCGATTGGCTGTGCGGCGCGATTCGCGATTGCGCCGCTCGTGAATATTTCGCCAAGCAGGGTCGCCAGCTCGCGCCACTTGGTGTCCGCGCCGCTGCGACGAACCGCGAGCGCCAGAGACTCCAATCCTTTCAGCGTTTCGATCTCGGCTTTCAGCTCGGCGATCGAGCGCGCCGCGGTCGCCTGGTCGAGGATTTCCTCCTCGGCCGCCTCGACCTCGTTATCGGGCGCGTCTTCGAGATCCTCGACATCCTCGGCGTCGAGCGCCGAAACGGTGCTCATCACAACTGGTGCGGCTTGACCGCCGCGATGGAGCACTTCGAGCTCGCGCAGCTTGCTTTCGAGCCGCTCGCGACGCCGGCGCAGCGATTGATAAATCGCCTCGGGTGAGGACGCGAGCCGCCGTTGCAGGATCGTCAGGGCGAAACCGACGGTGCCGGCGCGCTTGTCGTTTTCGAGTGCTTCGGCGCGATTGAATTCCTCGCGCACATAGTCCGTAACCGCCTTGTACAGATGCGTCTCGGCATCCGACAACTTGTACGGAACGGTATAGGCGATCCGTTGCGGAAAGAGCGGCGTGCCGTCGAACTTGAGCAGACTCTCCTTCACCATCCGGCGCATCAGGTCCGAGACATCGGCTGTATGCACGCCGTCGCGAAAGCGGCCCTCGAAACGATCGCCGTCGAGCAGGGCCATGAAGAGCTGGAAATCGGCTTCCTTGCCGTTGTGCGGCGTCGCCGTCATCAGCAGGAAGTGCCGCGTCAACGTCGACAGCAACTGACCGAGCCGGTAGCGCTTGGTGTACTTGGTTTCGCCGCCGAAGACCGTGGCCGACATTTTGTGGGCTTCGTCGCACACGACCAGGTCCCAACGGCAATCGGGCGCCTGCAGCTTCATCTGCACGTCTTCGTTTCGCGACAGCTTGTCGAGTCGCGCGATGATGAGATTTGTTTCGAGAAACCAGTTGCCCGTACGGGCGGCTTCCAGCTTGTCGTTGGTGAGGATCTCGAACGGCAGGTTGAAGCGGCGATACAACTCGTCCTGCCATTGCTCCGCCAGGCTGCCGGGGCAGACGATGAGGCAGCGGTGCAGATCGCCGCGGGCGATCAGTTCCCTGATGAGCAGCCCCGCCATGATCGTCTTGCCGGCGCCGGGATCGTCCGCCAGCAGGAAGCGCAGCGGTTGACGCGGCAGCATCGATTCGTAAACGGCCGTGATCTGGTGGGGCAGCGGATCGACTACGGAGGTATGAACCGCGAGCACCGGATCGAACAGATGCGCCAGGCGGATGCGATGTGCCTCCGAGACGAGGCGGAACAGCGCACCGTCGCCGTCGAAGCTCCAGGGCCGCCCGTGTTCGGCGACCTCGAGGCGGGCCTCGTCGTGTCGATAGAGCAGCTCGTTGGCGACCTTGCCGGACGGCGCCTTGTAGGTCAACTCGAGCGCTTCGGAGCCGAACCACTGCACGCTGACCACCGACACCAGCGCGTCCGGCAGGATGCCGCGGACGGCTGCGTTGGGGCTTAGGTCTTCGAGCCGCGCCATGCAGAATGTTCAGTTGTCACAGACAAATTATTTGGATGCACGAAGTCATCGGCACGAACCAGGCCGATAGAACCAGGGTGTTCTCTCCCTATCGTCACCGAGATCGATCATGCGACTTCGGTTGATGAAGCCACATGAAGCTCCTCCTGGCGAGGATCAAGTGTCTGTCAGAGCAACTCGGCCGTCAATGTGTCAACCAAACCGATCGGTCAACCAAACCGAGCGGGAAGCTGGACCGGCTACTCGAGCTATGGGGAAGAAGCTGCCGCTGGTCGAGCAGAATACATGCCACATATGGCGTTGCGCACCCACGTCTTCCTCGTGGATTGAATCCACTAGGCTCCGGGACATGCTGCGATTTCGCTGTCTCGTTCGAACCCGGAATGCGCATGATCGAACGACGGAAAAACGGCGATGCACCGTCGCTGCATCGGCAGATCGAGATGATCGCTGGATAAATTAGGCCACCCTGGGCGGCTTTGTTGGCAGAGGCCTACACAGCTCAGATTGCCGCCCCTAGCGCTTCGGAGTAGATTGATCGTGGAAATAACCATCGGAGCTAATCGATGACCGAAGCAGAACTGCTCGCCCGCATTGTTGTCGACCCGAAGATTTTCGGCGGCAAGCCGATCATCCGCGGCCGTCGCCTTGCGGTCGAACACGTGCTCGGCATGCTCGCAGCGGGTGATACGCCAGAGACGATACTGGAAGGCTATCCCTGGCTTGCTTCCGAAGATATCCAAGCGTGCCTCGTCTATGCCCGCAAACTCGTCGGACACGAGCGCGTCGAGCCAATGATCGCGGACACTGGCGCTTGAGGTTATTGCTCGACACCTGCGTATGGGGCAAGGCTCGACCGGAATTGGAAGCTGCGGGCCATGACGTCGTTTGGTCCGGGGACTGGCCGAGCGATCCGGGCGACGACGAGATTCTTGCGCTTGCCCACGCTGAGCAACGAATCCTGGTCACGCTCGACAAGGACTTCGGTGAGCTCGCCATCGTGCATGGTCGCCCCCACCGCGGGATCGTGCGCTTGGTCGGAATTTCCGCACGTCAACAAGCGACGATCTGCATTCGTGTGCTCGCAAGTCACGGCGCCGAGTTGGAAGCCGGCGGAATCGTCACCGCAGAGTTGGGTCGATTGCGAGTGCGGCCAGCAGATTCAGCCACAAGCTGAAAGCGAGAGTTGGGGCTATGTTGATCGGCACCCTGAGGCGTTGCCGGCCGGGACGCGCCACAGCCACTCTGCAGCCTTTTAGAAACGTGGGGATTTCGTGACAATTTCAGCGATTCTTGGCGATGGTCAGCGCGCGTAAGTGATTGAGGGCGGGCCACTTTCGCTTGTTGAACTACGCTAATTTCGAGCTCTTAATCCGTTGGTTCGGGGTTCAAGTCCCCGGGGGCCTACCAAACAATCAAGGGCTTAGCAAATCGCTAAGCCCTTCGCTTTTTGGTTAGTAGGCACATAGTAGGCGCTGGGATATCGCGACGGTATCGCGCCCCTGCGCAGCTAGGAGGCCAGCAAATCGAAATGAAAGCCAACGACGACCAACAGCAATGCAAGAACCTTAGTGGCCCAATCCAGGCGCGGACGGCTCATCATCCACGCCAATGTCTTCAGGAGAAGCAGCGCCAACAGCGGTAAGGCGGCCAAGAAGAAAATCACGATTAGCGATAGGAAGGGTGCTACGAAGGCCCAGACAATGGCCACAGCCGCAACAGCGAGTACCTTTGTCGCGAGAAGGCTGAGGGAGGTCCACACCCAGTATCCCGCGATGAACAGAAGGGCCAGTTCCAGCACGTAGCGCGGGCTTGTAAACACCTCCCTGGCAGGCACCTCCCTTAGCTCAGCTGGTGTCGGCCTCGCTCTACCCAAGAGTAACTGCCAATGACGCATCGCTCGGCCTGCGGCTGTACGACCAGGCGAGGTGATCGCGGGGGACGATAACATGCCGGCCAGTTGATTTCCGGCCTTGTTGATGTTGCTTACACCGATGATCTCGACGACGATGAGCGCAGCTCCCGCAAACTGAATCACCTTACCAATCCGACCGAGCCAAAGAATCTGAATACCCCACAAGGTCGAGGAAATGATGGGCACTGAATCCCACCAATTCGCCCAAGCCTGGCAGAGTGTCAGTTCGGCCATTACAGGCTTCTCATCCTTGCAAACCCCAGCAGCCTGGCCGCGATCGCCTTCAGGTCCCGTGGCCGATACCGCGCCGCGCCCCGCTCAACCGCAAACGCATCGGGCAGCCCGAGCGCATCCTCACTGAGAGTCACAACTGGGCTTCCGTCATGTCGCCCTGGCTGGCAATGACGGCGAGCGTCGCCTTCCGCAAGGCTCGCGACTCAACCGAATGAGGGTCCATGACGATGCGAGCCATATTGAGTTCGATCGGGTCGCACTCGAGCGGAATAGCCGTCCCCTCGCGGGTCAGGACTTCGGCGAGAAAGCGGGCGAGCGTCATGCGATGTGTGTCCGCGGTCGAGCGGCGCACCATATCACCAGGAGATTACGCGAACCGCTTAGCCGGGTCCGCATAGTTCGCAAATAAGTGATCGATGTAGGCAGCGATCTCATCGGGTGGGCGCGAGGCAGAGATGATCAGGTCCCTGTCGCGCGAACGTTTCCTAGCCCGATGCGGTACGTGACTCAAGAGCTGTTCTCTCGTAGGACTTCCATCTGAATTCGGCCGTACACGTCGAATTTCATATGAAAGGTCTCGGCATCTGCAAAGCCAACAAACGCTGCTTTTTACCGGCCGGAGCCGACGTCTATGGCAATGAAGCAGCCCGACCGACGAACGATCCGGCGGTGACTTATTGGAGCCGGATTGCTACTGCACGAGCTGCGAGCGCATGACCAGCTTGCGCCCGTACTGATCGCCGACCCGCCTGAGCGCGGTCAGCTGCACCCCGCCGTCGTGCGGGTCGCCGATCACCGTGTGCTCGAGGAAGTAAACCCCGCCCGGCTCGGTCGTCAGCGTTACGGACTCGCCCCCGAAACCGAATCCCTCGACATGATGGCGGCCCGGCGGGACCTCCCAGCGATAATAGGTCCCAGGCAAGGTCGTGACGGTACCGCGTTCGTTCAGTATCAGGCTTTGAGGCTCGCTCGAATCCAGCGGCGTGCGAACGACATAGATCACCGATTGGCCGGGCACCGCCTCGAATCTCTTCGCCTGCAAGTCCTGCGGAGTCGGCGGCAGTTGCACGCAGCCGGCGAGGAAAAGCACGGAAAGGAAAACTCGGCGCATAGGATCCTCCGCGGTAGAACCGTTCGGCGGCTATGCCGCCTGAGACCGATCAGTACCTCGGTAGTCCGTTTCACCCGTGGTTTGCTGACATACCCGCACGGGCCTGCAAGTGCTAAGGTACTCGCTAGGCCGTAGGTTGGGCAAGTCGTCGCGAAGCCTTTGGGTCGGATGTAACTCGCCTGGACTACCGGCCGCCCCTGCCGCAAGTGCTCCCGCACCTTATCGGCGCTCGAGCCAACGCGCTGCACGGCATCGCGTAGCTGTTCTTCCGTTACACCGAACTCTTGCGTCGAGTAGCGCACTTCGTAGTCCTGCGAAGTGTTGACGCGGCTGCGGTCCTGCGCGCCGCGGTTTTTTTCCGATCGCGCCCATGAATGATTTACAAGGCGGCGGTAATTAGCGAGCAACGCGCGTTTCAGCGCACTGCCAGAATGTTCACAGTTTGCGCCGAAAGTGAGAATTGGTGCCGTCATCTAAACACGACAGGCGTCGTCCTGAGATGACGTCTGCATTGCGAACACTTCGGGTTCTCTGATTGCGCTAGAAGATGCGGCGCAAGTTCGCGCCGGACCCCCGAAGGAGAAGCAATGGACACAACGAAGTTCCATCGTTCATTGTTTGGCGCATTGGTAATGAGCGGCCTGGTCAGTATGCCGGCTGCTGCAGCAACCGACCTGCATTTCGATTTCAGGATTAACCAGGGACCTGTGGGCACTACATTCGCCACTTTATCCCTGGATGAGTTCGCTCCCGGTACAACCACTTTCAGCCTCGATACGGCGCTATCAGGTGGATCCGGAAACCCTGGAATTGTAGAGTTGCATTTCGGGTGCAATGGGTGCGGGACGCCTACGTTTGTTCCGACGATTCCCGGAGTCACCATTACCTCTAACGGAGTCCAGGCTGGGTACGATTTCGCTTTTCTGGCGACGTTTGACCCCAGCGCCACTTCCGGCAACACGCCATTGATGTGGACAGCGACGACCGCGCCGGAGACGTTCCTGGAGCCGACATCGGGCTCCGGACCGGACGCATTCGCGCTCATTCAACTCACGGGGGGTACCGAAGTAATCAATGGTCAGAATATCGAATCCGGGCTCTACATTGCAGCCGTCCCCGAGCCCTCAACATACGCACTGATCCTTTCGGGTCTTGGCATGGTGGCGTATGGAATTCGAAGAAGAAGCAGTAAAGCATTACGGGGTCGCATCCACGGGACTCGTGAAGGCAGCGCCTTTAGAACCTGAAGCTCATTCACTTTTACTTGCTCGGGCGGGGGCACAATGCACGCTTATTGCCCCCGCCATACTTGCGGCCGAACATCCTTGTCTAGACCACCAGCATTCGTCGCGCACGAAGCCATTCGCGCCGCATCGTCCGCAACGGACTCGGTGCACTGCAAGCACGCGTCATATTTAAGGGTCTTCAGGAAATCGAGTGGGTGATTTGAGGGCATGAATGGGTCTGTGGCCCGCGTGAATATTGACTTTCAGAGGTTTCGCGGGGTGCTCGGAATTGGCATCATGCGTGAATGGCTACCTCAGCGAAGCGAAAGCGCCGGCTCGTGGATGCGTATGCCTTCGCGGGCTTTCGTCCACAACCGAGCGTGCGTGGGATCTTCGGCGATCCGAAGGCGTGCATTGTTGATCTTGTCCGGCGCTCAAAAAAACGGCCTGTGGTTGCTGCGGTCGGACTCACAGTGGATGGTACGACCGGCGTACGCGCCGAGTTCGCGATCTGTCCTGTGGCGATCGGCGCGTGTAGCATCGCTATGTCCCGTTCAAAGGGCACAGGCGCACGGCCGCTGCGCCGATTCGTCGTTAGCGGGACATAGTCCGGCACGGGAGATAGTCAAGCCTATTGACTGCAGTCAATAGGCTTGAAAGCACGGTCCGTTACCTCGGAATCGAGGTCGACGACGCGTTGGAGATCTCCGAGCAAACCGAGATCTAGCCGGTCATCCAGGCGGCCGCACCGTTCGAAATATGCGGCCGCTTTCTGGCGACATGTCAAGTGCGTACTGTCGGCCAAAAGCCGCCACTCCGAACCTTGGCGAACCGGCTGCGCGTTTCCCCAAGCTGATCCGACATTCGGTGGCCTCTGTCGCCGAAATCCACCCTTCGTCGCATCCGTATTGCACCCCTTCGGCCGCCTAGGCAATGTCGACGGCGCAAATCCAGGATTGCTCACGCCAAGGAGGCAAGATGAGCACGTTGAGGCGAGTGATGGCGCGTGGTTTTATTTCCGCTTGCGGCGCATTGATTTTTTCGACCTGCATTCCCATTGCGAATGCCGATATTGTGATGGATTGGAACGCGACGGCGGCCGCATTACCGATTTCCGCTCCGCCGGTGCTCGCGCGTGTCATGGCCGCCATGCATGGTGCAGTCCACGACGCCGTCAATGCCATCGAGCCCCACTACGAGAGCTACCGCTTCAGGATAAAGGCGCCGGCAGATGCATCGAAGGAGGCTGCCGCAGCGAGCGCTGCCCACGGCGTTCTCGTCGCTTTAGTTCCGGCGCACAAGGCGAGCTTCGACGCCGCGCTGGCTCGGTCGATGGCGCAGATTCCGGACGGCCGGGCAAAGAGCGACGGCATCGCCGTCGGCAAAGCGGTGGCCGAAGTGATGATCGTCTGGCGGGCGAAGGATAACTTTGACGCCAAGGGTCAGGACCAACCGGGCACTGAGGCCGGCATTTGGCGAAGAACGCCACCGGGCCTTCTACCGGGAGCGCTGCCTCACCTCGGTGGCATCACGCCTTTCCTGCTCAAGACTGTAGACCAGTTCGCCGCTAAAGGACGCCCGGCGCTCACCAGCCGGGAGTTCGCGCGCGACCTGGACGAGATCAAACGTCGTGGCGGTCGCCGCAGCACCGAGCGAACCGCAGAGCAGACTGCAGTT
>WHTS01000155.1 GCA_009377585.1 Betaproteobacteria bacterium | reverse complement strand
GCGCATTCGCCGACCATCTACGCCCAGAGCGTCACCTCGATGGAGCAGCTACTCAATTACCCGGAGACATGGCGCAAGACGCTGACAAGCCGGCGAGTGCGGGCCGATGCCGCACTTGCGCCGCTCCTCAAGTGCAAGCCCGGGGAGCAGTGGTTCCTGCTCAGCACGCTACGCCATCCGAAGGGATCGACGACGCCCATGTGCTGGATCGATATCTACTTGGAGCCGCGCTACGCCGGGGTCACCCGGCATAAGAATCAGGACCACATGCTGATTTGTGACCAGATCGTGGATATGTACGGCGAGACACTGGACCGCGTGCATATGGAGCTTAGCGCCGGCGAGGTGCCGTCCCGCATGGCCAGGCGCCTGAAAGTGACTCCCGGCTCGCCGGCGCTCTTCGTGTTGCGCCGTTATCTGGACATCACGCCATTCTTCGATGTGGTGAGCGACCGCGAGGTGCTCGTGAAGCGCGTTTCGCATTGACGCGACAGCGACCAATGTTGCGTCTCGCCATGAATTACCTGCTTCCACACGTGCGTGCGGGCAAGCTGCGTGCGCTGGGTGTCACCACGGCTAAGCGTGTCGAGGCCGTCCCCCGAATTCCCGGGCTATCTGGCTTTGAGTCAGTGCAGTGGTATGGCCTGCTGGCACCGGCGAAAACGCCATCGGGAATCATCAACAAAATACACAAAGAGGTCGTCTCGTTTCTGGGTACACCTGCGACGGTCGCGCGCCTGGTGGCCGATGGTAACCAGGTCGCGGGAAGTTCGCCTGAGGCGTTCTCCGGGTTCATGAAAGGCGAAACCACGAAGTGGGCGAAGGTCGTGAAAGCCGCAGGCCGACAGCCGGAGTAATGGCGAAGGAGGAGAGATGCAGTGTTCACAACATCGTACTGCTCTGCTCGCAGCAGGATTCATGTGGCTCGCATCGCTTGTGCCGCAGGCACTGGCGCAGAGCGGTTACCCGAATCGCGTGATACGCATTGTTGCGCCAACTGCACCGGGCGGCGGCAGCTCCATCAGCGCGCGCCTGATCGCCGAAGAAATGTCCCGGCGCGCCGGACGCCAGGTGGCCGTCGTGGACAATCGACCCGGCGCCGGCACGCGGCTCGGCACGGAGATTGTTGCGAAGGCGCGCCCGGACGGGTACACCCTACTGATCAGCCCCAGCACACTCGCAACTAATCCGACTGGCTTCAAGAGCATGCCGTACGACGCATTGCGTGACTTCGAACCGATTACGCAGACGCTCTTCGTGCCCAATCTCATTGTCGTGCATCCGTCCTTCCCGGCCAAATCGCTGAAGGCGTTCATAGCGATCGCTAAGGGGCGTCCGGGCGACATCCTGTACGGTTCGGCTGGTTATGCAACCAATCCGCATCTGACGATCGAGCTGCTGTGCAGTATGGCTCAGATCCGCATGACCCATGTTGCCTACCAGGGCGGAGCGCCCAGTATCACTGCGGTGCTCGCCGGTGAGGTGGTCCTGACCGCCTCCAGCAGTATGTCTCTGCTCATACCACACCTTCAGGCGGGGCGGCTGCGTGCGCTGGGCGTCACGAGCGCAACACGCAGCCCGGCACTTCCCGATCTGCCCACGATAGCCGAGGCGGGGCTGCCGGGCTTCGAGGCGATTCAGTGGGCCGGGCTCCTCGCGCCTGCGAATACTCCGCGGGAGATCATCGACAAGCTTCACAAGGAAGTGGTGGCCATACTGAGCATGCCGGAGATGAAGGCGAAGCTCGCCAAGATAGGCAACGACGTGAAGACGAGTGCGTCGCCGGAAGCGTTTGCCGAGTTCATCAAGGCCGAAACCATCAAGTGGGCAAAAGTCGCAAAGACCGCGGGAATCGTTCCGAAGTGAGCGCTGAACAAACCGACAAGGTGAAAACCATGGCAGATGACGCAATGATTCCGGTCCGGCGTGTAGTCACAGGCAACGACACCCGAGGCCGGTCCAGAGTCGTGTGGGATGGCCCGGCACCGAATGCACACGACGCGAAGACTCTCACCAACGCGTGGACCGACTTCTGGGTGTGGCACGAAAGCCCTGCGCCGCTCGAAGGCCAGAACGACGACGGCAATCTGCCGTACGATTTTCCCGGCCCACCGAATGGCGGACACCTCCGCGCGGTCTACGGCAAGGGCTCACCCGCAGCGTCGGCATACTCGAGCGCAGCGCCGCATCCGTATATGCAGAAAGTCCGCGCGCTGGATTTCGCCATCGTCCTCGAAGGCGAGATCGTGCTTCAGCTCGATACGGAGGAAGTACCCATGAAGGTGGGTGAGATCGCGATCGTGAGAGGCTCCAACCACGCGTGGAGCAACCGCTCCAATCATCCCGCGGTCATTGCGATTGCATCGCACGGCGGCGCGTAATTGGCCCGGCGGCCATGCCCCAGGGGAGGAGGTGAAAATGAGGCTCAAGTGCGATGGTCGCGCCTTGGTACTTGCACTTGCTGGTGTGCCGATCTTGCTAATCAGCTGATCCGTCCGCATGCGGCCAAGGGATCGATCCGCGCGTGCATTGCCGGCAGGAGTGCAAGGCGGCACTGTTCGCCGGCGCGAGTTATCGTCTTCGTTTTCTTCTTCTGCGCGGTTGCTTGATCGCTTGGTCGGAATGGGGCGGCCAGTCCTAGCTGGGATCATCGAGGGAGGCTCTTTCAACTTCAAAACCGCTAAACTCGTCCACAGCCGCTCCTCGTTCGAGGCGACTACGTGCCTTGGTCAAAATTCAACGCGCAGCAACAGTCCAGGATGGCATCTGCCTCGCTACAGCTCTGCACTCCTTTCTCGTCAGCCCAATCAGGGCCGATCCTCGGTGCGTTCTGAGGTGAGTATTTCGCTCGACTGCTTTCTTTCATCGGGGTACGAATCGATTCCGCTCAGATTTCGATGAGGCGATTCGGCGAATTTGATGGTGACCGAGGCTAGACTGCATAATAGAAGTTAGAAGCAACAATAAGGAGCGGCCAGGGGGTCCTTGCAATTGAGGCACGGGAATCGGGAACGACGTGGATGGCGTGAGTCACAATCCTATTAATTTGCTTGTGCAAGTGCTGGATGCAATTGAAGACTTCGCAGTGCTTGCCGATTCCACAGGCCGTATCATCGTCTTCAACAGCGCCTGCGAACGGGCGACCAGCTATCGGCGCGACGCGGTGTGTGGGCACAACTTGCTCGGGGCCTCGTTGCCCGAGGCCTTGTTCGGCGAAATAGGACGTGGGTTTGTCAATTCTTTTACGGCCGAGGTGCCTGAGGCACGAGAGAATTCTCCGAAGATGAAGCTGGGAGGAATCGCTTGATCCCGTCGCGTGGCACGCCGCTCGGTGTGCCCGGGCAAAAGGCGCCGTTGCTTCCCGGCGTCGGCGTTGATGCGACGGTTCAGGAAAAGCTCAACACCCGGCTGCCAGCCCAGGCGCTGCTCGAATGCTTTTTCGAGTCGACGCTCACCTGCGTTGCTCTCCTCGACCTTCATTTCAACGTGTTGCGCGTCAGCAAGAGCTATGCAGACGCCTGTGGCCGCACCATCGAGGAGTTCACCGGGCGCAACCATTTCGAGATGTACCCGTCGGAGGCCAAAACCGTTTTCGAAGAGGTTGTAAGAAGCGGCAAGGCTTATTCGGCGCGCGCGCATCCTTTCGTGTTCCCCGATCATCCCGAGCGCGGGGTGACATACTGGGATTTGACGCTGAGTCCCGTGCACGGGGAGCATGGTAAGGTCGAGATGCTGGTCTTCTGCTTGTACGATGTGACGCAATGGCGCCGCGCCGAAGAGCGGCTGCAACAAGCGCTGATCCAGTCGGAGCAGCTGGCAGCGCGCATTGCGTCGACGCGCGAGCGCGAGCAGCGGCGGATTGCGCGCGAGCTTCACGACGAGATGGGGCAGGAGCTGACGGCGCTCAAGCTCCTGCTGGAAGATCTTGGCCAAGCGGCGCCGCCGGCGAACACCAGTCGCCTGCGCGAAGCCTTGGCGGTCGCGAATCGCTTGCAGGCGCGCGTGCGTACCATCTCGGCAGATCTCAGGCCGCCGATGCTCGAGGATCTTGGTGTGCTTGCCGCCCTGACATGGTTGTGCGAGCGGCAGCGTCTTGGAACCGGTCTCGAAGTCGACTTCAGGCATTCCGGGCTCGATCGACGTCTTCGGCCCGAGCACGAGACCGCGCTCTATCGGATCATCCAGGAATCGCTCACCAACGTGGTCAAGCATGCTCGAGTACCGAAGGCGGTGGTGCTGGTGCGGGTCGCGAACGGCCGTGCCGTGGTGAAGGTCGAGGATGCCGGTGTCGGCTTCGATACCGAGGCTTGCCTTGGTTCCAGTGCAACGGTCGGGGGCGTCGGCCTGCTCGGCATGCGAGAGCGCGCGCGTTCCCTCGGCGGACGCCTCACGGTCGAGTCGACCCCTGGTGCGGGCACTGCGATCACGCTGGAGCTGCCGCTGGAGGGGCAGCCGCCGCGCTCCGGTGTGCGCGCATGATCAGCGTTTACCTGCTCGACGACCATCCCTTGGTGCTGGAGGGGG
Organism: Betaproteobacteria bacterium; assembly: GCA_009377585.1. Classification (NCBI taxonomy): domain Bacteria; kingdom Pseudomonadati; phylum Pseudomonadota; class Betaproteobacteria; species Betaproteobacteria bacterium. The sequence goes on along the minus strand of WHTS01000155.1, from coordinate 7,411 downwards.
TGCGGCACGCGCTCGATACGGAGTCCGACATGAAGGTAGTGGGCGAGGAATCGGATCCACTGCGCGCATGCGAAGCCCTGCCGACTCTGCGCCCCGACGTGCTCGTGGTCGATCTCCAGATGGAGAGCGTCCCAGGCCTGGAGGTCGTTCGGTACGTTGCACGGGAAATCCCGAGCACGCGGGTCGTCGTGTTGTCGATGCACGATGAGTTGCCCTATGTCTGGGAAGCGATGCGCACCGGGGCGCGCGCGTATGTCCTCAAATGCGCCGGCCGCGAAGAGTTGCTGCAGGCAGTGCGCGCAGTCATGGCGGGCACCCGTTACCTGAGCCCGCCGTTGTCCGATGGTCGCGTCGACGCCTACAGCCAGAGGGCCTGGTGTAGCGCGAGCATTGATCCGCTCGACATCCTGACCCGGCGCGAGCGGGAGGTACTGCGCTATGCGGCCACCGGTATGACCAACGCCGAGATCGCGGCAACGATGGGAATCGGCGTCCGCACCGTGGAAACTCACCGCGCCAGCGCGCTGCACAAGCTCGACCTCCAGAGTCAGACCGATCTGGTGCGCTTTGCCATTTCGAAGGGCATCGTTCCGCTACCCTGACGGTCGCGCGGCACGTATCCACTTTATGAACCCGGGCGCCTTTTGCGCTCGACCGGGCGCGGCGGCCGATCACTTGGCATCTCCACATGCAAAGAGGGGATGTCCTCCGTAGTGCTACGGATGTAGCGGCCCGACACAGTCGGCATAATCTATTCGAAAACGCAGCCAGGTGCGCAGCTTCCTGAGCGATGCGATAGACAATGCCTCAAATCATGGTGTTTCGGCTCGACGACCTGCGCTTGGGATTGTCCCTGAGCAGCGTCGAGCGCGTCGTGCGTTCCGCATGGGTCGAGCCGCTCCCCGCCGCACCCCGGGCGATTGTCGGTGTCGTCGATATCGGCGGCCGCGTCCTGCCTGTCATCGACCTGCGCCACTGCTTCGCGCGAGCGCGCCGCCGGATCGAGCCGGGGGATTGTTTCGTCCTGGCGCATACCGGACGGCGTGGCGTTGTTCTGCAACTGGATGCGGTCGACGGCCTCGCCACGTATGAAGCGGATGCCGCCGTTCAGGCTGGCAGCATCGTCCCCGGGCTCACGCATGTCGCCGGTGTCGTCAAGCTCGACGATGGCCTGGTGCTGATCGAGGATCTGGGCCAGCTCCTTTCGCTCGACGACGAGCGCTTGCTCGAGGAAGCGCTCGATGCCGGGTGAGGTCTGTCTGCCGCGCACCTTGGCGCCCGCGCTGCTCGCGCGCGTGGCGGCGCGGCTCGCCCAGCATGCAGGCTTGCATTTCCCGCCGCAGCGTTGGCCGGATCTCGAACGTGCCATCGCCGCCGCCGGCGCCGAGCTTCACGCCGACGATCCCGGTGCGTGGCTTGGACGCTTACAGGCCGCGACGCTGTCGGCGCGCGAGCTCGAGGCCCTCGTCTGCCATGCGACGGTCGGCGAAACCTACTTTTTTCGGGATCCGGCGCTGTTCGACACCTTGCGGGACCTGCTGCTTGCCGAGCTGCTGCGCACGGACGGCGAGCCGGATCGGCGCCTGCGGATCTGGAGCGCGGGCTGCTGCACGGGCGAGGAAGCGTACAGCATCGCCATGTTGTTCGAGCGCGTCTTGCCCGCTGCCTGGCGCGAGCACGTCAGCGTGATTGCGAGCGACATCAATCCGCGCTTTCTCGCTTACGCCGAGCACGGCGTATATGGTGCGTGGTCGTTTCGCGCTGCGCCGGCGTGGGTGAAGCATTTCTTCACGCGCTGCCGCGACGGCCGCTTCCGGATCGATTCCCGGCTGCGCGAACGGGTGCGCTTTTTTGCGCTCAATCTCGCGCAGGAGCCCTATCCGCCGCTTCCCGGCGGCGACGGGACCGTGGACATCATCATCTGTCGCAACGTCCTCATGTACTTCGAGCCACGCAAGGCGAAGGAGGCCGTGCTGCGGCTGCGCCATCGCCTGTGCGAGGGCGGTTGGCTGTTCGTGAGCGCGGCGGAGATGTCGAACGCCACCTTTCCGGGATTCGAGACGGTCGCGTTTGCGGGCGCGCTTGGTTATCGCCGTATTGAGCGCACACGTAAGCCTCCCAGTACAGGCGCAGCGCGCGCCAGCGGCAGCATGTGCGCCCCCGTGCCGGTGCGGCAAGAGCCGATAGTCGTGCAGCCGGTGCCGCGCGCTCGTGCGCAAGAAACGGAAACTGCCGCACAAGCCGCCCGCCGCCTGGCGGACGAGGGCAATCTGGGCGCAGCGCTCGAATGCTGCGATCGCGCCATCGCCGACGATCGGCTGAACGAGGCGCACCACTACTTGCGTGCGGTGATTTTGCGCGAACGCGGCGAGACGGAGGCGGCCGCGGCCGCCCTGCAACGCGCGCTCTACCTCGACCCGGAATTCATCATGGCGCATCTCACGCTCGGGCACCTGCGCGTTGTGCAGGGGCGGAGACAGGAGGCGCTGCGGCACTTTGCCGCCGCCCATGACTACGCCTCGCGTCTGCGCCCGGAGGAGAGCGTTGCATACTCCGAGGGCGTCAATGCAGGCCGTTTTGTGCAGCTGGTCACGGCCGTTCGCACCAGCCTGGCAAGCTCGGTCGTCGGCGAGGAACGTCGATGAGCACGCCGGGCTCCGGGGACGGTGTGTCGTCTGCAGCGCGCGACCCAGGCGCGTTGCACGAGCGGCTGCATGTCGCCGGCGTGGCGCTCGAACGCGCGTGGACCCCGGATCGGGCGCAAGCCGAACGCATTCTGAAGGCGCGTGCGCGGCAGCTCGCACGGCCGGCCGCTGCCGAGGGCGCAAACGCGTTCATCGACGTGCTTGCATTTCGGCTGGGTGCGGAAACGTACGCCGTGGAGCCGCAGCACGTCGCGCGCGTCCATGTCCTGGAGCACCTTACGCCGCTTCCGGGCCTGCCTGCGTTCGTGCTCGGCATCGCCCGCGTGCGCGGCGAAATCGTCTCCGTGCTCGATCTGCGCAGCCTGTTCGAGCTGCCCGAGCGCGGCCTGGGACAGCTCAACAGGCTGATCGTGTTGCAGTCGGCGCACATGCGCTTCGGCCTGCTCGCGGACGCGATCGAGGGCATGCGGCGTCTGCCGCGCGGCGGGCTGGTCGCCTCGCTGCCCACACTGGAGGGGGTGAGAGCGCGTTATCTCCTCGGGGTCAGCGAAGAACGGATCGTGGTTTTGGACGCAGCACGCCTGCTTGCCGACGAGCGGCTCGTAATCGATGAGGGGCGCCAAGGCGCCGGGGCGTATGCACGCCCAGACCGGAATGCGCAGGGCGCCATCGCGGCGGACGGACGAAAATGAAATGGGTGCGTGACGCCGACCCCGTTTCTGCCCGAGTTCGACGGAACGGCTCGGGGCTCTGCGGCAGCGCCAGCGGCGTGTGATGTGAAAGGCGGAAGAGGTCAAGCATGACTGTCGGCAAGAAGATTCTCGGAGGTTACGCAATCGTCCTGGTTGCGCTCGCATTCGTCGTGGCTGTCGCCGTCTATGCGCTCAAGGCGACCGAGGCGGCGTACGCAAGCTTCCTGGAGGTGGAAAGCGCGGCGCTCGTGCTCGCCACCGAGCTCGGTCGCGAGGCGCGCGACCAGACGGCTCAGTACCGCGGCTTGCTGCTCTATCCGGAGCAGCAGGCGCAGGTGGTGGTCGAATTGCGCAACAGCCACCATCAGGTGGACGGGCTGCTGCAGAAGTTGCGTGCCCTGGCGCAAACCGAAGGGGGCGCGCGGCTGCTCGGCGAAATCAGCGAGCTGCAGCGGGCGTTCAAGGCGCATCAGGAGCGGGGCATCGCGCTGCTGCAACAGGGACAGCGCGAGGAGGCGCTCACGCTCGATCGAGAGGCGCTCTCGCGCTTTCTCGCGCTGCGAGACAAGCACGAGCAATTCATCGCCTATGAACGCAAGCAGCTCATCGACGGAAGGGCGCGGGTGGCGGGCGAGTTGGAGGTGACGCTGCTCTGGCTCGCTTCGGTCTCGGTTGCGGCTCTGGTGGGCGGAATCGCGCTGGGCCTGTTGCTCACGCGCGGCATCACGCGAGCGCTCACCGAAAGCATGGCGCGGCTGGCGTCGTCGTCGAGCGAGATCCTGGCGACGACGACGCAGGTGGCCTCCGGGGCTTCGGAGACGGCTGCGGCGGTGACCGAGACGATGGCGACGGTGGAGGAGGTGAAGCAGACCGCGCAGCTGGCGAGCCAGAAGGCGCGGTACGTCTCGGAAACTGCCGCGAAGGCGGCGGAGATTTCGCACGCGGGCAGGGCGTCGGTCGAGGAGGCGATCGCGCTGATGCAGCGGATCGAGGCGCAGATGGGTTCGGTGGGCCAGAGCATCGTCCGGCTGTCGGAACAGAGCCAGGCGATCGGGGAGATCACCGCGACGGTGAACGACCTGGCGGAGCAATCGAATCTTCTGGCGGTGAACGCGGCGATCGAGGCGGCGCGCGCGGGCGAGCAGGGCAAGGGGTTCTCGGTGGTGGCGCAGGAAGTGAGGAGTCTGGCAGAGCAGTCGAAGCAGGCGACTGCGCAGGTGCGCGCCATACTGGGCGATATCCAGAAGGCCACGACGGCGGCGGTAATGGCCACCGAGCAGGGCTCGAAGACGGTGGAGGCCGGCGTGCGGCAGTCGGGGGAGGCTGGAGAGGCAATCCGGCGGCTCGCCGAGAGCGTGGCGGAGGCCGCGCAGGCGGCGACGCAGATTGCGGCATCGAGCCAGCAGCAGATCGTAGGCATGGAGCAGGTCGCGCTCGCGATCGAGAACATCAAGCAGGCGAGCATGCAGAACGTCGCCGGGACGCGCCAGGCCGAAAGCGCGGCCCACGACCTGCACGAGCTGGGTCGCCGCCTCGGGCAAATGGTCGCCGCCACTCACTCCGCGCCGGCCTAGCAGGCACGCGGTAGCGCAGGCGTTATGGCGCAATACGGCAAAGACGTCCTGGAAAGGCTCCAGGCGACTTTTCGCGCGGAGGCGCACGAGCAACTGCGCTCGATGTCCGCGGCCCTCGACGAATGGCCGCCGGTGCCCGGCGCGGAGCTACCCGCCGCGCTCGTCGAGCGCATGTTCCGGGACGCGCACACCCTGAAGGGCGCTGCCCGGGCGGTCAATCGGCGCGATATGGAAGCGGTGTGCCAGGCGCTCGAGAACGCGTTTGCGGCGCTCAAGCGCGGCGCTTTTGTGTCGACGTACGAGCTGCCCGAGAGCTTGCGCGAAGCGCTTGACGCGCTCGGTGCGATGCGCGAAGCGGCTGCCGCAGCACCGCTTTCGGCGCCGGTGTCGGCGCTGCTGCGCCGGATCGAGAGCGCCGGCAAACCGGGTGCGGGCGCACACAGCGACGAGGCGAGTGTGGCCGGCCCGGTCGAGCGCGCTGCCGTGCATACCGTTACGCCCGAGCAGGCGCAGATGGCGCTCGCCGCGGCGACGGGCGACGGCGTCGTACGCATCGACGTCTCCAGGCTCGATGCGATGCTGCGCGAGGCCGAAGGCCTGTTGACCGTGCGCTTTGCCGCAGCGCATCGGGTGGAGGAGCTGCGTGAGGCAAGCGCCCACGCTGCGAGCATCGGCCGAGGGGCGATGGCGTCACCCGCGCTCGCGCATCAACTGCCCGAGCGCGTCGAACGGCTGCTGCGCGACGCGCAACGAGACGAGCGCATGCTCGCGTCGATCACCAGCGCGCTGCTGCGCCAGGTGCGCGAGATGCACCTGCTGCCGGTCGCGACGCTGCTCGAGCGCTTCCCGCGAATGGCGCGCGAGCTCGCCCGCGAACAGGCGAAAAAGCTCGAGATCACCATCGAAGGCGGCGACATCGAGCTCGATCGCGGGATTCTGCAGGCGCTGGCGGAGCCGCTGCTGCACATCGTGCGCAACTGCGTCGATCACGGTATCGAGCCGCCGGCGGAGCGCGAGCGGGCCGGCAAGGCCGCCCAGGGGCGGCTCGGCTTCAGTGTCGCTCACCGCGAAGGTGGCCGGATCGAGATCGCCGTGGGCGATGACGGCGCGGGCATCCGCCGCGAGGCCGTCGCGCAAGCCGCACGCAGGCTCGGCCTGCCCGTCCTCGAGGACCCGGCAGAGCCGCTGGCGCTCGTGTTCCATTCGGGGCTTTCGACGAGCACGATGCTGACGGACATTTCCGGGCGTGGGCTCGGGCTCGCGATCGTGCGCGAGAAGATCGAGCGCCTGGGCGGACGCGTCACGCTCGAATCGGACCCCGGCCGGGGCAGTACGTTTCGAATCCTGCTGCCGCATGCGCTTGCCACTTACCGCGGCGTACTAGTGCGCGCCTGTGGCCGCCCGTTCGTCATTCCGACCACCGTCGTGGGTAGGGTTGCACGAGTTCCGCGGGCGACATTGCGCAGGGTCGAGAACCGCCCGAGCATCGCGCTCGAAGGCCGGGCGATGGCCGTGGTCGGGCTCGGCGAATTGCTGGGCCTGCCCGCGGCGTCCGCGGCCGACCCCGACGACCCCCATCTGCGCGTGCTCGTGCTCGGCGAGGGCGCGCAGCGCATCGCCCTGACGGTCGACGAGGTGGTCGGCGAGCAGGAAGTGCTGGTCAAGGCGCTCGGCCCGCAGCTTGCGCGCGTGCGCAATGTCGCCGGCGCCTGCGTCATCGCGACGGGGGAGGTGGTTCCGGTGCTGGACGCAACCGACCTGATCGAGTCGTGCCGGGGTTTCGAGCCAGGGCCGGCCGCGCGGGTCGCGGGCACCGTGCCGGAGCCGCGCCGGCGCGCCATTCTGGTCGTGGAGGACTCCATCACCGCGCGCACGCTGCTCACCGCCATGCTCGCGTCGGCGGGCTACCAGGTCTCTGCCGCCGTCGACGGCATGGAAGGGCTCGCTGCGTTGCGGGCCGGCGAGTTCGACCTGGTAGTCTCGGACGTGGAGATGCCGCGCATGGACGGCTTCGACCTTACCGCCCGCATTCGCGCAGACCCCAGGCTCGCGGCGGTGCCGGTGGTGCTGGTGACCGCGCTCGGGCAGCGCGAGCAGCGCGAGCGCGGGCTCGAAGTCGGCGCCAACGCGTATCTGGTCAAGAGCGACTTCGAGCAGAGCAACCTGCTCGAGATCGTGGCGCGGCTGCTATGACATCGGCCTCGATCGGCTTCACGTGCCGTGATGCGAACAATGACGGGAGAACGCACGCGCCATGATCAAGGTGCTGGTGGTGGAAGATTCGGCTGTCGTGCGCGAATTCCTGCTCGCGGTGTTCGGCGCCGACCCGGACATTCTGGTGGTCGGGACCGCAGCCGACGGCGAGCAGGCGATCGAGATCGCGCAGCGACTGCGCCCCGACGTGATCACCATGGATGTCCACATGCCGAAGATCGACGGCGTGGAGGCTACGCGCCGCATCATGCAGACCGATCCGCGCCCGATCGTGATCGTGAGCGGC